>JAYEFW010000076.1:0-4740 GCA_034658795.1 Thermodesulfobacteriota bacterium | reverse complement strand
TTGCCTGAGCCCAGGCATTGGATAAGACTTGCCAGTTTTTTTCCGAATCTTCGATCCTTCTCTCTTTTATCCCTTTTTCTATTAATCTGCCTGCATTATGGGGGATGCCACAATACATAACCAATTGGGCAAGGCGGATGAAGTCTTTACTATTATTAAAAAAATTGAGTCTATAAGCCATCTCCATAATAGCAAGAGATCTGTCGTGATCTTTAAGGTTCAGGTAGATAGATGAAAGCTGCATCCAATAGGTTTTCTTATTTGGAAAAAGGCAAATCATTCTACCCAGTGTATGTACGCATTCGGCATATTCTTCAAGCTGATACTGTATAGCCAATAACAGTTGATACCAATTCTCTTTGGGCTCTTCGGATAGTTCTATAGCCCTTTTGACGGGTTCAAGGGCTTCATGGTATCGACCTAATTGGGTTAAGGCATTACCCAATATTATGTATGCATCACAGTTCGGTTTTTCTGCATGCGCTATCCAGGGTTTCATCGTATCAATGACCTGATCATATTGCTCCGTTATGATATAGAGTTGCGCCAAATTGAACAGCATATTTTTCTGAGTAGATTCCGGCAAAACCTTGAGCTCTAATGCAGCCTTGAAATGTTTAATCGCACGGGTATAATCTTTTAAAGACGTATATAGATAGGCATAGGTACCTAAC
The DNA here is from genome assembly GCA_034658795.1 of Thermodesulfobacteriota bacterium. Lineage (GTDB taxonomy): Bacteria > Desulfobacterota > Desulfobacteria > Desulfobacterales > ETH-SRB1 > B13-G4. Next base: position 4,066 of record JAYEFW010000076.1, on the reverse strand, counting down.
ACGTATGCTTTCTCATAGCTTCGCTTCACCGAGAAAAGAAGTTTTTGTAATTTCCTGGCAGCTTCGGGGTAATTCTCTTTTGTAATTAAGGTCTGAATTTCATTTAGTTTTCTATAGGTATGAGGGGAAAGTGAGGATGAATCAGATTCATGGGCATGAGCTATGGCTATGGCTATCAGTAGGCTATCACTCTGTTCGAACAAAAAAACCAATCCAAAAAACAACAGAATGGTTTTAAAACGTATCGTCATCGCGTCAACTCAAATTGAATTATTACCCTAACCAGCACCGGCACTGGTTTGCCATCTACTATCAGGGGCTTGTATTTCCATTTGGAAACCGCCCGCATAGCAGCCTGTCCAAACAGATTTTTGTTTTTGGCACTTACAATTACGATATCTTTGACCAAACCTTTTTCGGTTACCGTATATTCAAGCTCGACCATGCCCTCGCGACTAAGCATTTTTGCCTCAGGCGGATAGAAAGGAGGAATCTGAACCAAAGGAATAAGCTCCCGCTCATCCATAAAACCGCTCCCATCTGCTGCGGAGGGAAGACCCAACCCCCCTTTCATTCCTTTTCCTATGGCTTCTTTGGGAATAAAGACATCTCCCAATACAGGGCCTCTGCCCATGGATAAGGGAAGCTTGACATTAGGTATTTGGATATTCATCTGGAGGAAAGATGGTATGCTATGTGTGGTTGAACCTGGCATACGGGTTGCAGAGGGTTTTGAAGGAGATTTTGGCTGCTTCTTAGGTTTGGGAGGCTTCCTGTGTTTGGCGCGCTGCTTGTGTTCAACCTCGGTTCCCCTCTGTTTTATGCGGACAAAATCGGCAATTTCAAAGCTCTTTTCTACTTTCCCATCTTTATTATCCACTCCAATCATATATTGCATGAGCCAAAAAATGCCAAAAGTAATCAGGAGTGCTCCCCCTGCCGATATGCCAAATCTTTTGGCTCTATCGTTAATCCACTTTTGCAGCAATAGAGACATTTTCAATACCTGCCAAACGTATCTGATCCATCACATCAACCAAGAGACCCGTTTTGACCTCTTCGTCAGCCACAATAAACGCAGATGCCACAGGGTTTTCTGCGTGCAAGCGCTCCACATTTGCTCGCACCGTCCTGATATCCGTCATCCGTTTTTCCATCCAGATTTCACCGTTTGACTTGATGCCAACCATTATAATGGCCTTTGGCTTATGTTTGGCCGTGGCGGCTGTAGGACGATTGACTGAAACGCCTGATTCCCTTACAAAGGAGGTAGTGACGATGAAAAAAATCAACATAATAAATACGATATCCAAAAGGGGTGTTATATTTATTGCTGCTTCTTCTTCCTGTTCCGGACTAAATCTACGAATTCTCATAACACTTTAATCCTCTCTTAAAGCGTTTGAAAGACGCTCTGCTTCTATCTTGACATATTGCCTAACCCATGTTCCAAAAAAAAGCCCTGCCAGCGCCACCACCATTCCTGCCATTGTAGTTATCATGGCCTGGGATACGCCGGAAGCTACGGCTCTTGGATTTCCGGTACCTGCCCCTGCTACTACATCAAAAACCTCTATCATTCCAATTACCGTTCCCAGCAGCCCAAGCAAAGGAGAAATAGCAGTAAGGGTTCTAATAAACGGAATGGGTCGGTATAAAAGGATATTGGCCTGGGAAATCATGACTTGTCGAATTTGGCGTGCAAACCAGGAAGATTTGTCCTCACGCCTGTTCCACTCCTCCATCCAAGACGACATAAGGCACGGACAGGTTATTTTAACAAACCAAAACCGCTCAATGATAAGTGCAAAAAGCACCACAGCAACCAATAAAATCAGCCAAAGGGTGGGTCCTCCCATTTTCATAAACGTTCTGACATCAAGGATTGCCTCGCAAATGAACCGCTCCAGCACCATTTTATCCCTCTTTCTGCTCTACTTTTTTGGCAATCAAACCTGCACTTTGTTCTTCCAATATCTGAATTAGCACTTTACTCCTGGATGCCATCAGGCTATGGATAAAAAGCAGGGGTATAGCCACGGTCAAACCTAACATTGTGGTAACCAGAGCCTGGGAAATCCCGCTTGCCATCAATTTGGGATCACCAGTGCCAAAAAGGGTGATGGCCTGAAAGGTACCAATCATCCCGGTTACTGTGCCCAACAATCCAAGCAAAGGGGCGGCTGCAGCAAACAGTTTTATAATATTCTGACCATGCTTGAGCATGGGAATCTCTTTCATGACTGCTTCATCCAGGTTAATCTCCACACTTTCTATATCTCCGGTATTGTGTTTTTCATAGGCAGAAATCACGCGTCCCAATGGATTTTTGGGATTTGGTTTTAAGATATTCCTCATTTGCTTATACATTCGTTTACCGACAATGGACAGGTAAACAAATCTAAACAAACCGATCAGCAAACCGACGATCCCAAGAGCTATAATAACATATCCGATTATTCCGCCCTGTTGAATACGTTCAAGAAAAGCAGGTTTTTGTGCTATCAGATCAAGAATGGTGCCGCGGGTGGGATCAAGCACCATTGGCGCAATAACCTTGGTTGTTTGCTCAAACTCCCTTGCCGTTTGCTCAGAATGGTTATCCGGCTGACGGGGTAGACTGACCAATTTTTTACTCTCCGGTAAATAGTGAAGAAATTTACCCTTGCTGACCGCGGTAAACACGCCCACACGCGTTACGTCGGCTTCATGAGATTTACCGTTTGGGGTTACCACATTGGTTCTGAACTTCACCACTTTGCCCGATTCGGTCATTTCCTGCTGAAGTACAAACCATAACTGCTCCAACTGCTCTATATTGGGCAGTTCCTTGCTTTGAGACAACATGTCCAAAAATTCGCCTCTGCCTGGATACTGGGCAGAAACAAGCGAATTGTCGACCAATGCAAGCAAATCCCCAGCCACCTGACGCACCATACCAAACATTTCACCAAGGGTCCCCATACGCTGCTGCAGAGTCGTTTCCATCTCAGCCAATTTTTTTTCGTTAGTATCAATCCTTTTATTTAATGTATTGCTTAACTTCTCTTCACGCTTGAGTTCGACACGCGCTTTGCGCAACATCTCTTCCTGCCTGTTTTTTTCGGCCAAAAAGCGCTTTTCTCTTTCTCGGTTTATTTCCTCCCCCTGAATTTGTGCCCGCTTCACATGTTCAAGCAGTGCATCCAAAGTGGTTGCACTGTTCTCTGCCCCTAATGCGGGCATTGCAACCATCAGGATTATGGTTAGAAAAGTATGTATCTTTTTCATCGCATATCCTTAGGTGCCGGAATAGGCAATGTCAGAAGGTCTGGTGCTGCCCGTTTTCTCGCCATCCGAAGCCCTTTTTGTAAAGCATAACGATAGCTATGCGGCAAAACTTTCCAGCTTCCGGATTTACGGTCCCAATATCCGCTCTCATAGCTATCGAGGGTTTGATAAAAAAGCGCTACCCGTCCGATTCGCAAAAAATCGACTAGCCGTGTACCGCCATTCATCTTTAGCTCGGAACGGTACGCTTCAATGGTACGGCCATAGTCGTTTTCCACCTGGTAGGCTTCAAGCGCCTGGCGATATTTTTCCGAAATCGGTATATCCGCACGGCGCATACGTTCACGCAGTTTTTGAATACGTTCCACTCGCTCTTTTGGCAAAAAAGGCACATCAAGGTCAACAAACTGTTCAAGTGTATCAATCATTCGGTACATCAAGGGCACGATTTTGCGTTGCGTTTGCTCAATGTCTTGCATCTGTTTTTCAAGTGAGAGCGCCTCCTCTTCTTGCGATGTAATCAGCTCTTTCAACTGCTTATTATATATCCGCAACGATTCCGTCTCTTTGATTGCCGCACGATATGCATCAAGCATCTGCCTGGTCTTCTCGTCCAACTTATCGATCTTTTTTTGCGAATCTTTTGCTGCTTTGTTGGTATCCACTGTAATTTTGAGCGCCTGGCTTATTTGTTCGGCATAGGTGAGTACGGGATTAAATAGAACCGCAGATGCTAATACAAACATGACAACTGATTTATGGTTCCACTTAATAAAAAAATCCATAATAACGCCTT
>JAYEFW010000075.1:0-17814 GCA_034658795.1 Thermodesulfobacteriota bacterium | reverse complement strand
AATTTTATGTTTTGTTTTCATTGACATTAGCATAAACCTAAAGCGCGTCTTCGCATGTCCAGCCTTGTAACCCCTTCTTCTTCCGCCATTTTCAATGCTTTTTTGAAATCTTCTATTGAAAGCGACTCGGAAAGCTCTTTTACTTCATAGGCTCTGCCGCATGGTCTGTACTGGGGCATTATGTTTACATAGGTGTTTTTCGAGATTTTATTTGCTATAAATCTCATTATATCGCGCGTTCCTGCAAGGCCGCCGGGAAGGACAAGGTGTCTTATCAAAAGTCCCTTCCCTGCGATGCCTGATTCATCTACAACAAGGTCTCCAACCTGCCTGTGCATCTCGATTACCGACTTGCGGGCAATCTCAGGATAATTTTCTGCATTGCAGGTAAGCCCGGCAACTTCAGGGTCCCAAAATTTAAAATCAGGCATATAAATATCTATTACGCCTTCAAGCAGTTTTAAAGTACCTACCCTGTCGTATCCGCTTGTATTGTAAACTAAAGGGACATTCAGGCCTTTCTCAACAGCAATTTCAACAGCAGAAAGTATTTGAGGCACAACATGGGAGGGGGTAACAAAATTGATATTGTGGCAGCCCAAATCTTGAAGTTTAATCATCATGCCGGCTATCTGCCTGTCTGTTACCTCTTCGCCTTCACCCTCGTGGCTGATATCATAATTCTGACAAAAAATGCACAGCAAATTGCAAAAAGTAAAAAATATTGTGCCGGAACCGTTTTTGCCGACAAGAGGTGCTTCTTCTCCATAATGCTGATGATAGCTTGATACTAAAGCTTTCTCACCTGTCCTGCATACGCCCAGTTCGCCGGAAAGGCGGTCAACTGCACACTTTCTGGGGCACAGGACGCAGGCCTTCATTATTTCACGTGCCTTTTTTATCTTTTTTTTAAGCAATCCCTTTTTATGGGTTTCAATATAAACGGGTTCAAAGGAAGGCATTGCCTTAGCTCCTTTCGGGTGCCGGCTGATAGGGTGCAATCTTTTTGGCGATGGGATATCTCCTTCCATAACCAAATGCCTTTGATGTAACCTTAAGACCCGGAGCCGCCTGATGCCTCTTGTACTCATTCCTGTCAATCCTTGAAATAACATCCTTCACAAGCTTCCTGTCAAATCCCATATCAACAAGCTCTTCAACGCTTTTGAAGTCTTCTATGTATCCGTTTAAAATGTAATCAAGTATTTCATAAGGCGGCAGGTCATCCTGATCAAGCTGGCCCGGCTTTAGCTCCGCAGAGGGCGCTTTTTCTATTATGCGTTTTGGAATATATTCTTTATCTGTATTTATATAGCGGGCAAGTTCATAGACCAGTGTCTTTGGAACATCAGAAATTACAGCAAGCCCTCCGCTCATATCGCCATACAGGGTGCAATAGCCAACCGCAACCTCTGACTTGTTTCCCGTGGAAAGAAGAAGCGAACCGTGCCTGTTTGACAGAGCCATGAGAATGGTGCCCCTGATTCGAGCCTGTATATTCTGCTCTGTAATACCGGGATCGCTCTCATCAAAAGAAGGTGAAAGCAAGTTCAGGAATTCTTTAAAGATATTGTCTATTGGAATCTGCACCAGCTCTATTCCGATATTTTCCGCCAGTTCCTTTGCATCTTCAAAGTTTTCTGCGGAAGTATATTGTGACGGCATAAATGCAGCCATTACATTCTCAGGGCCATGCGCCATCACAGCGATATATGCGGTCAATGCGGAATCAATCCCGCCGCTCAATCCTAAAACCACCTTTGAAAAGCCACACTTCTTTACATAGTCCCGGGTCCCCATAATTAAAGCTTTCAGGAGAGATTCCGTCTCTGAATCCGAAACAGGATGCATATCACCTGATGGTTCAGAATCTTTTAAATCACAAACTACAAGGTCTTCTTTAAAATCACGGCCCCTGGCAATCACCTTTCCATTCCGATCAAAAACAGTACTAATTCCATCAAAAATAAAGCTGTCGTTTCCACCCACCTGATTTGCATATATTATGGGAACGCTGTATTTTTTAGCCACGGCGCCAAGCATCTTCCACCTGAACTCTCTCTTGCCGGCATGAAAAATAGAAGACGATATGTTTATTATAAGGTCAGCGCCATCTTCTATCATCAAAGACAAAGGATCTATATGGTATATTCTTTTACTGAAAAAGTCTTTGTCGTTCCAGACATCTTCACAGATGGTCAGCCCTATCCTGCGTCCTTTGTACGAAAAAGCTCCGAATGACCGGCCTGGTTCAAAATACCTTCTTTCATCAAAAACATCATAGGTTGGAAGAAGTCCTTTATATGCCTTATGCAGTATTTTGCCATCTTCTAAAAGCACGGCTGCATTATAAAGACGATTCCCTTCATCTTTTGAATTTTTGTCAACAAACCCGCAAATAACTCCTATCCCATCTATTGAGCCGACAAGCTTATCCAGCCAGCTAAGATTGGCATCAACAAAATCCTTTTTTTCAAGAAGATCGCGGGGCGGATAACCTGTAATAACCAGCTCCTGAAATACCACCAGATCGCATAAAAGGTCTTTTGCCTTATTTGCAAAATAGATCATTTTGTCAAAATTATGCTTAAAATCACCGATTACTGTATTTACCTGTGCAATAGCTATTTTCATTATTAATTAACGCCCCTTCGGTGCGAACATAAGTGCCTAAAGTGAGCTAAAGTATATTAATGACTTAAGAAATCTATATCAAATGGCAAAATTCCTTAACTTTAGGCATTTCAGGCACTTTAATATACTTTAGGCACTTTTTATTCATCTATATTTTATTATCTCTTCTCCGCTTGCAAGAAATTTATTATTATTTCTTTAATATAATCTATCTGTTCTGGTTCTGCCCATACAATTTCAGGATCAGCCTTAAACCATGTCATCTGGCGCTTTGCATATCTTCTGGTGTCCCGTTTCAATGTACGAACAGTCTCTTCCCAGGTAATACGGCCTTTAATAAAATCAACCATGTGACGATAACCTATTGACTGCATGGATTTGAGGTCTTCAGAATAACCCCTGTTGAGCAGCATCTTCACCTCATCAACAAGCCCCTCCCCTATCATAGCATCAACTCTTTGATTAATACGATCGTACAGGGCTTCCCTCTCCATATGGAGACCTATTTTCAAAACATTAAACCGTCTTTTTTCAAACACGTGGTCTTTGCTGTATTGCGAGATAGCTATGCCGGTTGTTTCATACACCTCAAGAGCCCTGATTATCCTGTATGTATCATTCGGATGTATCCTTTCCGCTGCCTCCTGATCACATTTGCTTAATTTCTCATAAAGAAATCCGGAACCATAAAGCAATTCCGCTTCTTTTAGACGCTTTCGGATATCCGTATCTGCCGGCCCTGCATGGGACAAACCATGCACAAGGGCTTTAATATAAAGACCGGTGCCCCCGACAACAAATGGAACAATACCATCAGCATGCAGCTTCATTATCATCTCGCCGGCCATCTTCGCAAACATGGCGGCATCAAAAGACTCATCAGGGTCAACAACATCTATTAAATGGTGAGGCACTCGAGCCTGCTCATCAAGAGTCGGCTTAGCCGTGCCTGTATCCATATATCTGTATATCTGCATTGAATCAGCACCGATAATTTCCCCATGCAACTCTATGGCGAGTTCAATTGAAACAGCGGTCTTGCCCAAACAAGTTGGGCCGCAGATCACAATAATATTTGGTTTAGAATCAGCATTCATATTTGTAGCAGACGTCAGAAATCGGGTGGCAGTTATCAGCAAACTAAAAGTGCATCTTGTATTCCTTGGCTTTTTCAGTCGGTCATCATCCGTTTATTATTTTTTGCATTACTCATATTTCCCGAAACTACAATCTCGTACATTTTTTGAAGAGTAGCAAATGGTAAAAATAATTCTAAGGGATGATCAGGTAAAGAAATAGAACCAAATTTTTGATAGTATCGTTCTACAGCTTTATTTTTTGCATCCACAAAAAAGCCTATTACTCCTGCGTGTTCTGAAATAGACACAACTCGCATGATAGCATTAATAAGTATATGCCTGCCTAATCCTTGATTTTGCTTGCCCTTTGCCGTTGCTAATCTGGCAAGTTTTACAGCAGAAATTTTTCCCTATCCGTGCCAAAATGACAAGTAAAAAATGTCATATTGACACAGCGCTGAAAATATTTTTTATGCACAGAAAAGGAAAACGGAAAGAATTTAAATCACTGAAATACTGGTACAAATTCTAATTGAAAAAGCATAGGCAATGTGCCATATATATTACATGGATGTGAGAGATACGCACATATTGATTTTCGATAATTCACCGCAAAGACGCAGAGAACGCAAAGAACGCAAAGAGAATATGGATTTCCTTTTCTGTTGAGAGGACAGAAAGGAAAAAACCCAACGACTTCAGGGCATTCAAAGGATCGAATCGTGATGGATATCAATAAATTAGTTGGCGGAAGTGCATGGGAATCGAACCCACCCGGGACGGTTTTAGCGCCCCACACCGGATTTGAAGTCCGGGAGCCCCACCAGTGAGCTGCGCACTTCCACTATTTAAAATTATATAATATGTTAAGGCATCTTTCAAGACAAGTCAAAAGTAGTTTACACTTTATTGATCTTGTATTTTGGCAGTGAAATTTGAAACTAGAAATTGAAAATTGAAAAAAATACAAAGATGTAGATGCATTACCTAATTTCAAATTTCCAGTTTCGATATCGGCATTCAATTCGATAATGCACGCTTTTTTGAAAAAAGTGTAAACCGGTGAATGAAGGATGCCTATGTTAATCTTATTATTTCAACAAGTATTAAAAAAATGGTTTTGCAAAAAATTCCATCGTAAAAAGATTCAGGTAATAAAATGATAAATAAAGATAGACTGCTGGAAACATTCACTCATCTGGTAGGAATTGACAGCGTCTCAAAAGATGAAGGACGCATTTGCCGAGAAATCAGTGAAATACTTGAGTCAATGGGTGCGGAAACTTTTATTGACAATGCCGGAGAAAAAACAGGGAGCAATACTGGAAATCTTATTGCCGGATTCAAGGGAAATACCAAATGCCCCCCACTGCTTCTTAATGCTCACATGGACACCGTCAATCCCGGCAAAGGGATATCTGTTATATTCAAAGACGGAATCCTTACAAGCGATGGAACAACAATTCTCGGAGCAGATGATAAAAGCGGTATCGCCATCATAATAGAAACCATAAGAATTCTCCAGGAGAACAACATTGAATACAGTCCGTTAGAGATTGTATTTACTACCTGCGAAGAAATAGGTCTTTTAGGCGCCAAACATCTTGATAACAGCCTGATTACAGCAAGCTACGGCTATACGCTGGATGCCACCGATACAGAAGGTATGGTCACACGGGCACCTGCTGCAAACCGTATTGAGTTTAAAATACACGGCAAAGATGCCCATGCAGGGGCTGCGCCTGAAAAAGGGATAAATGCCATCTGTCTTGCAAGCAAGGCTATAGCAGCCCTTGATATCGGCAGAATCGACCATGAAACTACATGCAACATCGGCATAATCAAAGGCGGAATAGCTACAAATATAGTTCCAGGCATGGTTACTGTTAAAGGTGAGGCCAGAAGCCATGATAAAGAAAAGCTAAGAAAAATTACGGCTGAAATAGTATCATCTTTCAAAACTGTTGTTGATGATTATAAAAATCCTGTTTCAGATGATAAACTCCCTTGTCTTGAAATTTCTATTGAAAACGAATTTCCATTAACTAACATTCCTGACGATACCCCTGTTGTAGCTCTTGCACGTAAAGCCGCTAAAAATCTTGGAAGAAATATGGCTTCCAAGATAAGCGGCGGAGGCGCGGACGCAAATATTTTCTTTGAAAAAGGTATTACTGTCGGCGTTCTCGGAACCGGGATGCGGGATATGCATACAGTACGTGAGTCTATAAAACTTGATGATATGGTTCGTACAGTTGAACTTTTACTTGAAATAATCAGAGTTCATTCCAAGGGATTATAATATGTTAGCCTATTTTGATTGTTTCTGCGGCATAAGCGGCGACATGACACTGGGAGCCTTTATCGACATTGGAGTCCCTTTAAATTGGTTGAAGGATTCCCTTGAAAAACTCCCATTAAAAGGTTTTGATTTATCTGTTGAATCAATTTCCCGAAGTGGAATTAAAGCCCAAAGTGTTCATGTCATTTCAAAGGATAATATAAAATCCAGGCATTATTCTGAGATTAAAGCTCTTGTCCAAAACAGCCCTCTGTCTCAAAACGTAATGGAAAAGAGTCTTGAAATTTTTGAAAGGCTTGCAATAGCTGAATCTGAAATACACGGACAGCCCAAAGAAAAAGTTCATTTTCATGAACTGGGGGGCATTGACGCTATCGTAGATATTGTAGGGACAGCTCTTTGTCTGGAATATATGGGTATTGAAAAAATAGTTTCATCGAGAATTCCTTTAGGCAATGGTTTTGTCTCCTGTCAACACGGGACACTGCCCGTTCCTGCTCCTGCAACCCTTTCAATCCTGAAAGGAATTCCTGTTTATGGGACAGAAATTCCGCATGAGCTGGTTACGCCGACCGGCGCGGCAATTATTGCCTCTATTGCTGACTCCTTTGAAGAAATTCCAGACATTATAGTTGAAAAAACAGGATATGGTGCAGGAAAGCGCGACCTTAAAACAATACCGAATCTTTTGCGGATTATTATTGGAACAAAAGAGACACTTACTTCAGACTTTCAAAAAGACAGGGTTTCAGTAGTTGAGACGTGTATTGATGATATGAATCCGGAATTTTTTGGCTTCTTGATGGATCGCCTGTTTGAAGAAGGAGCTATAGATGTTTACTTGATTCCTGTGTATATGAAAAAAAACAGACCGGGCACAATGATTCAGGTTCTGTGTATGGAAAATAGAAAAAAAAGTATAATCAATCGTATTTTATCTGAAACCACATCATTAGGTGTAAGATATTATGATGTTCAAAGATTTAAACTTGCTCGGGAGAATATAACTATAAAAACGAGTTATGGCGATGTCCAAATAAAACGCATAAAAGCTCCAAACGGATCTGTGCGGCTTGTGCCTGAATACGAAGTTTGTAAAAAAATCGCCATAGAAAAAGGTATCCCGTTAAAAATTGTATATGACACTATATCGAAAGAAGCTGTTGAAATAGTGAGCTTACCAGATAACAATACCTTGACAAAACTCATACCTGCTTATAGAACCTGTGCATGAATTTTAAAGACAAATCGGTCATGGTGCTTGCGACCGGTTTTTTTGCCGGCTACATTCCTTTTGCACCTGGTACTTTTGGATCCATCGTGGGGCTTCCCATTTGTTTTCTTCTATCTAAAACCAAATTATCGGTTGCTATTCTGTTTATTTTAATATTTATTTTTTTTGCCATATGGATATCGAACAGAGCTGAAAAAATATTAAAACAAAACGATCCAGGATGTATTGTAATTGATGAAATAGCAGGTATTATGATAGCGCTTCTTGGCCTGCCATTTAACATAATTTCCATTGCTGCCGGTTTTGTAACATTCAGATTTTTTGATATCTTAAAACCTTTTCCAATTCGGTATATAGAAAAAAGATTTGCCGGAGGTACCGGTGTTGTTATGGATGATCTGATGGCAGGTGTTTACAGTAATATTGTACTGAGACTTTTATTTATATACCTCGGAAGGTTATAAATTATAAGCTGTGGCCTTTCGAGGCACTAACTAAAGGGATAAATTAATTTGAAACAGATAAACTCATCAAAAAAGGAAATCAAACCTAAAAAAAGCAATCTCAGAGAAAACATTGAAGCAATAATTCTGGCGATTATAATCGCCTTATTCGTAAGGACTTTTATAATTCAGGCTTTTAAAATTCCTTCCGGCTCAATGAAAAATACTCTTCAAATTGGAGATCACATCCTGGTAAACAAATTTATTTACGGAGTCAAACTTCCGTTTACCAGTACTACGATCATTCCATACAAAAATCCTCAAAGAGGAGACATCGTTGTTTTTAAATTCAAGGAGGAACCCAAAAAGGATTTTATCAAGAGAACAATAGGTGTCCCTGGAGATGTTATTGAAATCCGGAACAAGGAACTCTATGTAAACAAAAAGCATCTTGAACAAGACTATGCGATTTATACGGATCTTCATATAATTCCAAAAGCCATGCAGCCCAGAGATAATTTCGGACCGGTCACAGTACCTGAAAATTCGATTTTTGTAATGGGAGATAACCGTGATCACAGCTATGACAGCAGGTTTTGGGGCTTTGTGGATCTGAAAGATGTTAAGGGAAGGGCTTTTATAATATATTGGTCGTGGGATAATGACAATTTCGGGGTCAGATGGGGCAGAATTGGGAAAATTTTAGAATAAAACAGGCGAATAATGCGGTTTACAAAAAAAGATATTCTGGACATGGAGTCCCTTTCTGTTGACGAAATCAACCTGATTCTGGATACAGCATACAAAATGAAAGAAATTTCGATAAGGCCAATTAAAAAAGTTCCAACTTTGAGGGGTAAAACAGTAGTTTTATTCTTTTATGAGCCCAGTACCAGGACACGCATATCTTTTGATATTGCCGCAAAAAGGCTGAGTGCCGACAGCCTGTCAATAGCCGCGAGTACAAGCAGCATTGTAAAGGGGGAAACCCTTGCAGACACGGCAAAAACTCTTGAAGCCATGAATCCTGATATCATTGTATTACGGCATTCATCCGCAGGTACTCCCCACCTGCTTGCACGTCTGGTTAAATCCTCTATTATCAATGCCGGAGACGGCATGCATGCTCACCCGACCCAGGCGCTCCTTGACCTGATGACGGTCAGGGAAAAGAAGGGGGAAATTTCAGGGCTGCGAATCGCAATAATTGGAGATATATCACACAGCAGGGTGGCAAGATCAAATATTACAGGCTTTACAAAAATGGGTGCCGAGGTTGTAATCGCAGGTCCTCCGACCATGATTCCAAAAGGCATAGAATCTCTTGGCGCATCAGTTAGTTATAATGTGGACGAGGCTATATGCGATGCTGATGTTATAATGATGCTGAGAATACAAAAGGAACGACAAAAAAGCTTTTTGTTCCCTACCGAACGTGAATACTCAAAAGTCTATGGACTTACAAAAAAAAGGGTGGAAAACGCACGAAGCGATGTGCTGATAATGCACCCGGGACCTGTCAACCGGGGAGTTGAAATAGCTTATGAAGTTGTGGATGGCCCGTATTCAATAATTCTTGATCAGGTAACAAATGGCGTTGCCGTCCGCATGGCCATTTTATATCTGGTATCAGGGGGTGCACTAAATGCTGGTGCTGATTAAAGGCGGAAGAGTCATTGATCCCGGAAACTTAGACGGAATTGTGGATATTCTCATTAAAGATGGGAAAATAGCTGAAATAAAAGAGCAGGGGTCAGGGGTTGAAGAGCAGGGGTCAGGGGTTGAAGTTATTGATGCTTCCGGCAAAATAGTTACTCCAGGCCTTATCGATATGCACGTTCATTTGCGTGAGCCGGGTCATGAATATAAAGAAACAATAAAATCAGGCTGCCTGGCGGCTGCACATGGCGGTTTTACAGCGATCTGCCCAATGCCGAACACAAATCCGGTTAACGACAACGGGCAGATAACCGAATATATATTAAAAAAAGCAGGGGTTGCAGATACAGTCAGGGTTTATCCGGTCGCTGCAATAAGTAAAGGCTTAAATGGAAAATCTCTGTGCGAATATGGAGAGCTAAAAGAAGCAGGGGCAATAGCGTTTTCTGATGACGGCAACCCTGTAAGTAACAGTCAGCTTATGCGAAGGGCTATGGAATATGCAAAGGGATTCAATATGCCCATTATCTCTCACTGCGAAAACCTTGACCTTGCTGCGAATGGAGTAGTTAACGAAGGCGCTGTTGCAACAAGCATGGGACTGGCTGGAATACCCAATGCTGCTGAAAGCATAATGGTTATGCGGGATATAGCTCTTTGCGAACTAACAGCAAGCCGCATCCACATTGCTCATGTCAGCACAAAGGAATCGGTACTGGCGATAAGAAATGCAAAAAAAAGAGGAGTAAAGGTAACTGCTGAAACCGCGCCACATTATTTTACACTGACCGAAGATTCAATAAAAGATTATAATACCAATGCAAAAATGAATCCTCCCCTGCGCTCCAGCCAGGATAGAGAAGCAATTCTAAAAGGACTGGCAGATGGCACTATAGATGTTATAGCAACTGATCACGCGCCCCATTCTTACATTGAAAAAGAGGTGGAATTCGACCAGGCGGCAAACGGTATTATTGGGCTTGAAACCTCTGTTTCTCTATCGTTAAAGCTTGTTCACGATGGTGTAATCTCATTAACAGGTCTTGTTGAAAAGATGTCAACAAATCCGGCAAAAATTTTGGGGCTCGACACAGGGATAACAGCCGGAAGACCCGCTGACATTAGTATCATTGATCCGGACCTTTCATATAAAATTGATTCCAGCAAATTCCAGTCGCTCAGCCGGAACACTCCTTTCAATGGCTGGGATATAAAAGGTAAAGCAGTTCTAACCATGGTCGGAGGAAAGATTTTATTTGATGTCAAATAAATCCCAACAAATACTGGTTATCGATGATGAGCTTAGTATGCGCAAACTTCTTGAAGTAATGCTAAGCAAAGAAGGCTATAAGGTTTCCTGCGCTGAAAACGGGAAAACAGCTATCTCAATGATCAATAAAAAAGATTTTGACCTTTTGCTTTGCGATATAAGGTTAGGCGATATAAGTGGACTCTATGTATTAAGAGCAGCAAAAAAACAGAATCAAAATACTGTGGTAATTATGATTTCCGCCTATGCATCTGCGGAAACCGCAGTTGAAGCCATGAATGAAGGGGCTTATGACTATGTCCCCAAGCCCTTTGATATTGAAGAGCTTAAACAAACCATAAAAAACGCTCTCGATCTTAAAACAATAGAACATGAAAAAAAAATTATTGACAGCGAGCTGAAAAAAAATCTCCACTTTGGCATGATAGTCGGCAACAGCCCACGTATGCTGCATGTCTATGATATGGTAAGGCAGGTTGCTAAAACCAAGACAAATATTCTTATTTCAGGTGAAAGCGGGACAGGTAAGGAATTAATTGCCCGTGCCATACATGAGCAAAGCAGCCGCCGTGATGGACACTTTGTTGCTATAAACTGTGGAGGTATTCCTGAAACTTTAATGGAAAGCGAGCTTTTTGGTCATAAGAAAGGCTCTTTTACAGGTGCAACTCATGATAAAAAAGGGCTTTTTAAGATTGCTGACAAAGGCACTATTTTCCTGGATGAAATTGGGGAATTCAGTCTTCCTATCCAAGTTAAGCTGCTCAGAGTTATTCAGGAAAGGGTATTCAAAGAAGTTGGTGGAAACGAGGATGTATCAGTAGATATAAGAATTATTTCAGCTACCAACAAGAGACTCGAGGACGAAGTTGTTGCCGGAAATTTCAGAGAAGACCTGTTCTATCGCCTTAATGTAATAGAAATTAAGATGCCGCCGCTCCGGGAAAGAAAAAACGACATTCGCGCCCTTGCCCAGCATTTTCTTGAAAAATATTCAAAAGAAATGGACAAGAAAATCACCAAGGTATCTTCATATGCTATTGACTTATTACAGAAATATGACTTCCCTGGAAATATTCGCGAGCTTGAAAACCTGCTGGAACGAAGCGTAGCTCTCTCAAATACAAATATTATTCTGCCTGAAAGTCTTGTCATTTCCATTCATAAACGCAGATGGATTGAAGGAATAAAAGATAAGCGTTTTGATCTTGATGAAGTTTCAAGGGGTGTTTCTCTTGATGCCATCCTTGAAAAAATTGAGAGAGCCTATATTGAAAAAGCTCTTGATTGCAGCGATGGCAACAAAAACAAAGCAGCAAGTTTGCTTGGCATTAACCTGCGGTCTTTAAGATACCGCTTTGAAAAGCTTGGAATTGAAAAGTAAAAAACGCACACCTAAATTCCCATCTTGAGAGAAGTGAACACAAATTAGCAACCATTTCCCCACTCAACTATTTGACGATGAGACCTTTGAAAAATGTTCAATTTTGTTCAAGTTCAAGGAAGGCGAAAATTTTAAACGCAGGAATACATTGAGTATTTCGAGGCTTAAAATTTGAGTCTGACACAGAAATTGGGCAAAAGGGAGCGTTTTGCAAAGGTTTCACGATATCTGACCATGGTAGGCATGGAGGTCGTATTTGAAAGATAATTCTCTGGGAAAAAGACTTCGATGGTTGATGTTTTTCAGGGTTATAATTGTAACCTTCCTGCTATGCATTACAATATTTATCGGTATTAAAGAAACAGAACCATCTCTGCAGGCAGCACTCGTACCAGCATATTCCATCATAGCATTAGCCTATCTTCTTTCTTTTGCCTACATTTTCATTTCAAAGATCATCAAAAACATCAGGCTGAACATATACATACAAAGCCTTTCAGATCTTTCACTGATAACCGGGCTTGTATGTGCAACCGGCGGAATTGAAAGTATCTATTCCGTCTTTTATCCTTTGGTTATAATCTATTCAGTTCTCTTTCTGGCAGGCAGAGGAGGGTTAATTTCAGCTTCAGTCAGCAGCTTATTTTACGGGCTGTTGCTTGATCTGGAATACTATGGTCTTATTCAACCAATATACATATGGGATTATGATTACAACTATGAAGCGGGTTATGTCTTTTCGAGAATTTTTATCCATATCATATCTTTCTATATTATTGCATTGCTGGCAAGTTTTGCCGTCAAACAGGAAAAGAGGGCAAGGGTCCTCCTGGAAAAAAAGGAAAGTGCATTTGACCAACTCGACCTGCTGCACAAAAGCATAATCGAGTCTGTAGATAGTGGGATATTAACAATCGATCTCCATGGCAATATAAAATCCTTTAACAAAGGAGCTGAAAAGATTACCGGTTTTTTGCGTTCTGAAATTATAAATAAAAAGCTCGATGATGTTTTCCCTGTTCTTTCAAGTGTGCTGAATAAAGAGAACCAGTGGAAACAGGGAAACAGATTTGAAGTTGCAGATTCAGGAAATCTGCTGGGTTGTTCTGTTTCCCCCCTTGTTGACAGCAATAGAAAAAAAGTCGGTAATACTCTGATCTTTCGGGATTTGACGGTTATTAAAGAAATGGAACAAAAGATTGAAAGAAACAAAAGACTTGCCTTTATTGGTGAAATGGCGGCGGGTCTCGCCCATGAAATAAGAAATCCTCTTGCATCAATCAGCGGTCCGATCCAGATGTTGAGCAAAGATCTTAGACTGGACGAAACAGATAGAAAGCTCATGCAGATCATTCTGAGAGGAAAGGATAGGCTTGACGGCTTTGTTAAAGACTTCCTTCTTCTGGCGCGGCCGAAACAGTCTGAACGGATGAATATTAATATTGAAGTCATTATAGATGATCTACTCGAATCTCTTCGCTTTAGTCCTGAATGGCGTGAAGATATCGAAATAATCAAAAACTTGTGCAATCAGACCAGTATATATGGAAACAAGGCAGAGATAAGACAGGTGATCTGGAACATGATTTCAAACGCCGTTCAGGCAATTCCCGAAGGAGGCAGATTGAAAATAGAAACCAGAGAGGTTTTTAATGATACAAAAGAATATCTTGAGATACTGATAAGCGATAACGGCTGTGGAATCGAAGAAAAAAATCAAGACAAAGTGTTTGAACCTTTTTACACAACAAACAAGAATGGCACAGGCCTAGGGCTGGCAATTGTAAACAGGATTGTGGAAAATCACATGGGAAAAATCAGAATCAAAAGCAAACCAGGAAAAGGCACGGATTGTATAGTATTGCTGCCGCGACAGGAGGTCTTAGATGGCGAAGATTCTCGTTGTTGATGATGATCAGGGTATGAGAGAATTTCTTGAGATTCTGCTTGTCAGAGAAGGATATGAGGTTACATCTGCTTCCGGAGGTAAAAAGGCGTTAGATCTCTGCAAAAAGCATAAATTCGACATAGCCATTACTGATCTGATGATGCCCAAAATCAATGGAATCGATGTCTTGAAAAGTATCAAGGAGGTTTCACCGAAAACCCTGGTCATATTAATTACAGGTTACGCTTCCGGAGAGACAGCGATTGCCGCAATGAAAGAGGGGGCATACGACTATCTTGAAAAAAATTTTGACCTTGAGGACCTCAAGGCTGTGATAAAGGATGCGCTCAGCAAGAAGGGTGTCAAAGAGGAAGATGCTGTTTTCATGAAGGACGTAGAGGATGCTCTTTGCTTTGGAAATATGATCGGAAAAAGCAAGGGGATGTTAAAGGTCTATTCACTTGTTAGAAAAGTGGCGAATACTGCTGCCAACATTCTTATCACTGGTGAGAGTGGCACAGGTAAAGAGCTTGTTGCCGGGGCCATCCATGAAAACAGTTCCAGAAAAGATAAACCATTTGTCATTATAAACTGCGGCGGCATACCGGAAAACCTCCTGGAAAGTGAATTGTTCGGTTATATGAAGGGGGCATTCAGCGGAGCCTATGTGGATAAACCCGGCCTTTTTGAGGTCGCGCACAGGGGAACGATCTTTCTTGACGAGATCGGTGAGTTGCCCCAGTTTCTTCAGGTCAAACTCCTCAGGGTAGTTCAGGAAAAAACCTTTAGAAGAATAGGTGGTACAGAAAATATCAAGGTAGATGTAAGGATCATATCCGCCACAAATCAGGATCTGGAGCAAAAAGTTAAAAATAGCGATTTCAGAGAAGATCTCTATTACAGGCTCAACGTAATTCCTGTAAAGATTCCGCCTTTAAGGGAAAGAGATGAAGACATTCCCCTGCTGGCAAGATACTTTATAGAAAAGTATTCGAAAGAATTTGGAAAGGAAATCAAGAAGATATCTCCTTATGCCCTCAGGCTTCTTATGGAGTACCCTTTTTTCGGAAATGTAAGGGAACTGGAAAATATCATTGAAAGAAGTGTTGCCCTCGAAACAACGAATATAATTTTACCGGAAAACCTCATTATGCCTGGAACAGGTGAGATAGATAAAAATACTGTTTTAAGCGCAGGCATTCCTGAAAAAGGCATAAACCTGAATGAGGAGCTGGCAAGGGTAGAGAAGCTTTTGATAAAAAAAGCTCTTCAAAAGGCAAATGGTTCAAAAACAAAGGCTGCTAAATATCTCAACATAAGCTTTGATTCACTGCGTTACAGACTGGAAAAACCGGATATTTAAGCGCTATCAATGAAAGTTTAATGGATACATGATATTTTACTGTCAAAGATCAGTTTGAATGCATTATATCAGCGTTTTTACTCAACCACCCAGACCGTACAGTTCCGCGCATAGTTAACGATCTTGCTGGAGACACTGCCAAAGAGGAATTCCTCGCTTCGTGAAAGCCCTTGTCTTCCAACTACTACGGTGCTGTATTCTGTCTCATCTCTTTCTTCCAGAATACATTGTGCCATGGATGGACAGTAGCGCAAGGTAGAGCGAACCGAAACCGCACTCTGATCAAAACCATTCTGTATCAATATCTGACTATAGTCCTCCAGCATTTTATCAACCTTCTTTTTATACTGGCTGAGCCATTTCTCCTTTTCATCGGTTGTAGGAAAGTAATCTTCTTCCGGTTCATTAATTACATGCAGAATAGTAACCCTGAAGCCCTCTGCGCCTTTCAGAAGTTGAGCCACATATAAAACTGCACGACGGGCGTTCTCTGACTCATCAACTGCAATAAGAATGTTCTTATTAAAAACAAGCTCTTTATTCATATTTTTTCCTCCTTGCAAGTTTTTGGCAATGTATTATTAACCTAAATTGACCTCGTGAACTCTTCCAAATCTTCCAGCATCTGGCTGGTGTTATCATAAAACCAGTTGGCGCCAGTTGAAAAATGCATGAGTACCCTGTTAAGAGTTTCAGGTATATATGGATAAACCTTTTTTAAATTTGCCACACGATTGTGAAAAACAATATTAACATCATCATCTGTCAGTGAACTTAAAGCAGGATGGTTTTGTTTCTTAAGGTCAGTCATCATTAGGTCGCCCATTCCTGTCAGAAATATCAAAATATTACCCAGACCAAAGAGATCATAACTATATATATTCTCTCTTTGCCGATAATTATAGTCAAAATCTATCCAGCGAAAATCTTTGCTGTGCCTGTCAATTAAAATATGATCTCTACGAATATCACCGTGTTTCTCACCATTTTCATGTAGAAATTTAATAGCTTTAATGCACTCAATATATTTACTTATAATGCCTGGGAACTGCTCATAAAAATAAGCCTGGTGATCAGGATTTAAATTTTGCACATAATCATGGAGCGGTTTTCCATTAACTATGTCTAATACTCTAACAATATTTCCCTTTTCATCCTCTACCGCATATCCATGCATAAAATTTTTATGACCAGCCACCAGCTTTAAAATGCGCGCTTCTTTTCTGGGGCTCCTAAAGCACTCAAAATCAATACCCGCGATATTAGCCATAAACTTTTCATGAAAAACAAGCTTTAAGATCTTCCTGCTCCCATCAGTCAAGTCAATAGATCGCTTCACCCAAAATTTTTCCTCATCATCTAGCCCGAAACGTCCTTCCTTTGCATTATGCAAAATCAGGAATGGCCTTTCATCAAGAACTGCCACACTCCCATATTCAACACGAAAAAAATCTGATGTGTCTGTATAAATTTTAAACCGATAATTCTCCGGGCGAGGAGATGTCCAGCGCGCAATCATTTGATGAAGAGTCTCTTGTGATATAGTTTTTTTCATAAATACCTCTGTCTGTAACAGTTCACAGTTGTCGGTTTACAGTTTTTTACGGGTGGTTTGATGAAGACCCCTCGAAAGGGTCTAAAAACATCTCAATTCCTGCAGATTACAATCCAATATTCAGGACGTAGCCGTCAAGCTAAAAAACTATGAACATCAATGTTCAAAAAACGCTTTGCTCTGCCGTTAAATATTCTCTTATCGTAAACATTTTATTTCTTAATCCTACGACCATACCATTAGGAGAGGGAATCAAGAATATTGTTCTTTATCTTTTTGATACTATTGAGTATATTTATTCTCCTCGGAATGGTAAAACCTTTTAGAATCGCTCGGGCATAGCCCAAGCATTAATTAAAAACGATTAAACTTGACATAATTTCATATAATGCTCATATTTTCAAAAATGGTAGCCGTTCACAAGACATCGAAATTGGAAATTTGGCCTTCATGCTTTTGTACTGTTCTTCCCAATTTCTATTTTAATCTTTCCCAAATTTCTATTTTCTAATTTCAAGCTTCAAGCCGTTCACGGCTACGTCATATTAACTAAATTGAGCGATTTCTTACAACGCTCTCATTTTAAAAGGATTTAGCATACTATGCTGCTCAAACTTTTTCTTGCATTCACACTTATACCTGTTGCTGAAATATACCTGCTGATAAAAATCGGCTATTCAATAGGGGCACTTAACACGGTGTTGATCGTAATCATAACTGCTTTTGCAGGAGCAACCCTTGCCCGCATACAGGGTCTGCAAACCATGCTGCGCATCAAAGCCAGCCTTCAGCAGGGAATAGCGCCGACCGAAGATCTGATTGACGCGTTTATAATATTTTTAGCTGGAATTGTTCTTTTAACCCCAGGGTTCATTACCGACATTGCAGGACTGCTGCTGCTTATTCCGGTAACCAGATATCACTTTAAACGATATTTAAGATCTAAATTCGACCAGTGGATCAAAAACCAGACTATACATATCAAACGCTTTCCTGAATAACA
>JAYEFW010000074.1:0-4886 GCA_034658795.1 Thermodesulfobacteriota bacterium | reverse complement strand
AAAGCTGGTTGCATACTTAAAAGGACGACTGACGCAGGATAACCTGAGAAAATACTCAATTGTGAAAAGAAAAGTAAAAAACCATTCGCTTAAAACTAAAAAGCCGCCGCATGAATTTCGAATCGTATTCACACTGTCCAGCATTACAACTAATACGCTAAACACGATACTTACAATTAAAATTATATCAAATAATTTACCTGCAGGTGTATCAGCCTCAAAAATAATTTCATGAAGAGTTTCACGATATTTTTCTAAAGAGCTGTCTTTTTTCATATTTGCATAACACAAACTATTTTTTTTGTGAGAAGACGTTGCTTTTCTGGAGAAGAAGTATAGAAAAAATTGCTTTTGTGAGTCAAGGACAAAGTAACCACAACATATATGGCATCAATTCGCATTGCGGTATGCGGCCGGTACTTCAAGGGGCCGGCATGGTGGCCGCGCCAGGAATTCACCGCTTAGGTCCCAGAGATTTATTTAAGCCCGCTTTTTATTAAGGCTTCTGCCAGCGGGTTGTTAAACGGCGCATTTCCGCTGCTTAAGTTCTTTTTGTCCTTATTCTTTGGTTTACGGTTTTTAGCCTTTTTTAAGCCCGGATTTTCCACCCCGGTACCCGACTTCTCTACCTGCGATTTCATTGAGAGAGAAATTCTGTTTCTATCAAGGTCAACCTCAAGCACGGTTACCGTGACCTTTTGCTGAACCTTTACAATATCAGCGGGATTTTTTACAAACCTGTCCGCCATCCGGCTGACATGAACAAGGCCGTCCTGATGCACGCCGATATCAACAAAAGCACCGAACGCAGTGATATTTGTCACAATTCCCGGGAGTTTCATTCCAGGTCTCAGGTCTTCGATTTTTTCAATACCATCGGCAAATGAGAATGTCTCAAATTTTTCCCTTGGGTCACGTCCCGGTTTTGCCAGTTCATCAAGGATATCATTTAGTGTAGGAATTCCGACCGAATCAGTAACATATTTGGTAATATCAATCTGATGCCTGATATCAGGTTTTTTTAAAATATCAATTACCGTTGTTTCAAGGTCTCCGGCCATGGCGTCAACAATATAGTAAGTTTCAGGATGCACTGCGCTGGCATCAAGGGGGTTTTCACCGTCAATGATTCTTAAAAAACCCGCAGACTGTTCAAACGCTTTTGGGCCAAGACGCGGCACTTTTGTCAGTTGCCACCTGGACTTGAAATGGCCGTTGTCCTCACGATACGACACAATGTTTTTTGCGACACCTTCGTTCAGGCCTGAAACATAGGTAAGGAGCTGGGCGCTGGCCATGTTCAGATTAACACCAACACCGTTAACACAACTCATAACAACATCATCAAGGCACTGTTTCAGGGCTTTCTGATTGACATCATGCTGGTATTGGCCGACGCCTATTGATTTGGGATCGATTTTTACAAGCTCTGCAAGAGGGTCCATCAAACGTCTTCCAATTGATACAGCTCCGCGCACCGTTAGATCATGATCCGGGAATTCTTCCCTTGCCGCTTCAGAAGCGGAATATATTGATGCCCCGCTTTCATTGACCATTATAACCTGCACAGGCTTTGAAAAAGTGACAGCCTTGACAAAGGCTTCTGTTTCTCTGCCGGCCGTGCCGTTTCCAATGGCTATGACTTCAATATCAAACTCTTCGCACAGGGATTTTATTTTTTCGGTTTCTGCAAGAGCTCTTTTTTCAGACATATGGGGATAAACAGTATCAAAATGAAGCAGTTTCCCCTGCGGGTCAAGACAGACAAACTTGCATCCTGTTCTGAATCCAGGGTCCATTGCCATTACGCGTTTTGCTCCCAGCGGCGGAGCAAGCAGGAGCTGGCGGAGATTATCTGCAAACACTTTTATTGCTTCAGTATCAGCCCTTTCTTTTGCGTGGAGCCTGGTTTCGGTTTCCATTGAACGGGAAAGAAGACGCTTGTAGCAGTCCTTTATAGCCAGCTTCACCTGTGCGGAATCATCACCTTCTCCATTAACAAACAGGTTTTCAAGTATAGCTGTTGCCTCATCTTCGTCAGGCAGTATGTCAAGGTTAAGAAAGTCTTCGCTTTCACCCCGTCTCATAGCCAGCATCCTGTGAGAAGGAACGCCGGCAACTGTTTCCTCCCAGTCAAAATAATCCCTGAATTTAGCCCCTTTTTCCTCCATGCCTGAAGCAACCAGGCTTTTAATCACAGCTTTTGTGAAAAAGAGGTTCCTCAGCCGGGCTCTGGCCTTATCATTCTCATTTATGATTTCTGCAATTATGTCTCTGGCCCCGGCCAGGGCGTCTTCAACAGACTCAACACCTTTTTCAGGGTCAATGAAAGATTCCGCTTCTTTGACCGGATTTACTCCTTTTTGTTCAAAAATTATCAGCGCCAGCGGTTCAAGCCCTTTTTCCTTTGCTATAATTGCCCTTGTCCGTCGTTTTGGCTTATAAGGAAGATACAGGTCTTCAAGCACAGTCATGGATTTCGCAGCAAGAACCTTTTCTTGCAGTTCGTCCGTCAGGTGACCGTGTTTTTCAAGAGATTTGAGGATCGCTTCCTTTCGTTCTTTTAGTTCCATAAGCTGGTTCAGCCTGTCCCTGACAGCCATAACAGCGACTTCGTCAAGACTTCCTGTGGCTTCTTTTCTATAGCGCGAGATAAACGGAATTGTTGCGCCTTCCGATAGAAGAGAAGCTACCGCCTGAACCTGATTATTATTTATATTTTGTTCATCAGCAATTCTGGATATAAATGTATCGTTGTTCATAATCCCCCGGTATTAATTTGCTATGACTACTCACGTAGTCAGGCTGAAGCTGTTTAGACTGAAGGCGCTTTTCCCTGACAGTCTTCAGCCTATCCACCTGAGTAGTTACTTTTCTTTTATGTGCTTGGCCTCGTTCTTTCGCAGGCAACAAAATATCTACAGGTTCGATATTTGTCAAGCTTAGGAACGAAATAACTTCTCCAACTATGCATCACAGCTTCAGCCCAGATTTCCAGATCTGTTACGGGAAGGGAAAAATCTTTGCAGAGCTTTTCGGTGGAAAAAATGGGCACTACTACCAATACCTTGCTGAATACCGCATCAGAATAGACAGGAATAAAATCGAAATTGTTTTGTAAAAAGCCCTTGACACATTAAGCATTATCAATTATTGAACTACAATAATTGATAATCAATGAAGTGAGGTACTATGGCTAATCCATTCACATTGCGGGTTATTCCTCCCCGTTTTCCTTTTTGCAATCGGGCCACCGAGCTTAAAGAGCTATATTCCCATGCAGACAATAAAGCTAATGTTGTTTTATTTTCGCCCCGACGCTACGGCAAAACTTCACTTATAAGAAGACTCCAGGCTGACCTGTCTGACAAGGGTTTTTTTACTTTTTATGTCGATTTTTTTATGGCGACTTCTGAAAATGAAATTGCCCGGCGTATTTCCCAAAGTATATATTCTGTCTTGCATAAGCGCGAATCCCTTTTGAACAAAGGCGTTCGTTTTCTAAAAACATTTAAGACCTTTCGCCCGGTTTTTAAACCTTCCCCTGAAAGCGGTTTGTCCTTTTCTGTTGAGCCTGTTTCATCAGTTATGTCCGGTATCGACCTTATTGATAATGTAATGGAAGAACTGGGAATATTTATTCGCAAAGAATCGATAAATGCTCATATTGTTTTTGATGAATTCCAGGAAATCAGCGAACTGAAAAAATCATCAATAGAAGGGGTACTGAGAAGACACATCCAGGAGCAACAGGCATCCTATTTTTTTGTGGGCAGCCGCCGGAGAATTCTTCTCGATATGTTCAACAAGAAAAACCGGCCATTTTATCAAAGCGCAATAATGTATCCCTTAAAACCTCTACCTGATAAGGAACTTGTTCCATTTTTGGTTGAAAGATTTAAGGATGGCGAGAAAAATTGTCCCATCCGTGTCGCTGAAAAAATTTCGGAAAAGGTTTCTCAGTATCCTTACTATGTTCAGGCCCTGGCATATAACATATTCGAAATTTCCGAAGATACCGTTTCCGACAATGATACCCAGGCCGGTTTTAATAACATGCTGGCTTCGGAGAGATACGGCTACGAGGCTGTTGTTCAAGGGCTGACAGGGCCCCAGATCGCCCTGTTGAAAGCGCTTGCCGTTGATGCTGTTTCAAAAATCCTTTCTACTGAATACATGAAGCGACACAGGCTCTCTGCCGGCGGAATTCAATACGCACGCAACAAACTGGAAAAACTGGATTTAATAGAGAAACACAACAATATCTGGAAAATAGTCGATCCGGTTTTCGGCTGCTGGCTGGCCGGGTATTAAAAGCCGTCGAATAAAAACAGCAATGTTGCGTATGCGCAAATATGCCTTTACAGTAATATACGCTATTTGGAAATAATGTTTCAGGTGAGAATTTGCAACCTGTGCGGTTAGCATTTACTGTGTTTTGTCAATAAGTTGATTGCCATGAAGGATCTGTTGTTGAGGATTAGAACATTCGGAAGGACTTAGGAATTACCTACCCGCACAGGTCGAAAATTTATGGATGAAACGTAGTTTGGTCAGGAGGGAATAATGAAAAAAGAGATTGAAATAAAATAGTTGAAAAAAGAGGCACTTTTGTATATTTTTGTTAAAAGGATAAACTCAAGCCATAACGTTCTATTTTTCTAACTGATATTAATACTCTTTTTTCTTTAGGCTCACTTATGCGCGAGTTTCAGACGTTCTTAAATTTAAATGCCCGCTGCCTCTGGTTAATCTCATATTTGAGTTTTCAAATTTCTGGTTATTTGAATCAGGCAGGATAAATACCCGTGCAAATTGAGATAATCGGTACAGAATCTCTTGGGGTTCGTGGACTTTGCGTAGTGGTAACAGTAAAGGATCGTAAA
>JAYEFW010000073.1:0-4888 GCA_034658795.1 Thermodesulfobacteriota bacterium | reverse complement strand
TCATCCACGAAAAAGACCAGTTCCTGCAAGCAATCCAGCCAGTTAAGTTTGAACTCATTCACTCGGTTGATCTTGACTACGGCGATTATTGGTCTGTGCAGGTAGACATTAACTCGACTCCGAAGCCAGATGCCAAATCTGCATGGGGATCTCCGGGAAGGTACGTCTATCGGTATTGTCTTGAGAATTCAAATGTGCCGGAAATGATCGATTGGATCATTGACCCCTTTGCCCGGGAGTTTGGCGTCGGCAAATTGTCTGCCTTTACCCTGGGATATGAGGTTTACAGTTGGAGCGATCAAGAAAATATCTGGAAAACCCCGGCACTCGATGACCTCGTTTTATATGAGTTAATGATAAACGAATTCGGCGGTGATATCGACGGTGCCATCGCTCACCTGGATTATCTGGCGGACCTGGGGATCAACTGCATTGAGCTGATGCCGGTTTCCAACGTTGCCAACACAGTGGATTGGGGCTTTTTGCCTATTGGCTACTTTGGTGTGGATGAACGATTTGGTAAAAGGAAGGATCTGCAAAGGCTGATAGATGCGGCACACCAAAGAGGTGTTGCGATAATTCTGGATGCCGTTTATGGGCATACCAGCGAAAGTTTTCCTTATGCTTACGTTTACAAAAAGCTTGCTTACTGGGAAAATCCCTTTATGGGTGCCTTTGCCAAGGATTATTTTGGCGAGAGCACGGACTTTCGCCGCACATTTACCAGGGACTTTTTCTTCACCGTTAACCACCACTGGTTGGATTGCTACCATGCAGACGGTTTTCGCTATGATTGCGTGCCGAACTACTGGGATGGACCTGAGGGCCAGGGTTATGCCTGCCTGACATATGAGACATATCAGATGGTAAAGGCAAAGCAGGGGCTTGAGGGACACTGGCAGCGGTTTGTTCAAAACGGAGATATCAATCTCATCCAGTGCGCTGAGCAATTGGAAGGTCCGCGAGAAATCCTGAAGCAGACTTACAGTAACTGCACCTGGCAAAACGAGACATTGGGCGCGGCCAAACAGGTGGCCTGCGGAAATCAAAACGAACTGGCCAGTCTGGGGCTACGGCTGGGTCTTTCCGGCTATCCGGCAGAAGTTACCAATGACAACGATCGGATCAAAAAAACTGCGCTGCAGTACATTGAAAATCATGACCATTCCCGCTTTGTCTGTGATTTCCGCACAGTTTTTCGCGGCAACGAACTCTTAGGCGAGGGTGATCGGAGTCTGTGGTACAAAATACAACCTTACTTGATAGGAATCCTTATGGCCAAAGGCATTCCCTTGCTCTGGCAAGGCCAGGAGTTTGGCGAAAATTATTCCGTACCGGAACAGGGGTGGGGAAGGGTCCTGATGTTCCGGCCGGTGCGCTGGGACTATTTCTATGATCCTATTGGCAAAAAAATGATTGCCCTTGTACGGAAGCTGATCAAATTACGTCGAACACAACCCCAGTTTCGCTATGGCGTGCATTTCTTCTACAATCATCATGACCGGTACCAATCAAAGGGCCTCATGCTATTTTCGCGAAGATACAATAACAATTTCAGCCTGATTGCGCTCAATTTTGGTGACCAGGAGCAGACAGTGCCATTTGTTTTCCCATTTGGCGGCGATTATCGGGAAGAACTCCACGGACACGAAAATTTGAAAGATATTGTTTTCAGAGAGCATTCATGGCTTACTGTCCCAAGCAACTATGGGCGTATCTGGACTTTACAATGAAAAACTCACTATATAGGTGAAAAGTAAATGAGGAATGTCAGGAAAGCGCTAAGACAAAGAAAGAATCCTGTCCTTCAAGACTCTTTCTTTATAAGCCCGAAGAAGGTCATCCTTTTTTAAGATTCCTATAACCTTTTTGGGATTTGCGGGATCCGTTATCGGCATGAAAGAGACCCGATGACTTTCGAACAGATGAAGGGCCACCTCTAAGTTGTCTTCGGCCGAGAGAGTGATTACCTCTTTTGTCATGAGATCATCCGCAACAACCATCCCTTTTAATTCCTCAAACTTGTCCAGAGATGCTCTAAGGTCTTTCAAAGAGAGTACTCCTGCAAGTTCCTCTCGCTGATTTAATACAATAAAGTGCGGATAGGGGGATTGAATGACCTGATCCGCAATTGCTGAAAGAGTAGTTGAGTCGCGCAAGGTTTCAAATTCCTTCCTCATAAAATCCCTGGTGCGGAGGTTTCTCAAAATTCCGACATCATGCCCCCGCACGATGTTGATTCCCTGCTTGAGAAGTTTCATCTCGTAAGCTGAATATCCGAATAAGAGCCTGACAATGATTGCACTGGTAATACAGGCCACCATAAGGGGAAGAATGATCTGATGGGTATATGTGAGTTCAAAGATGGTAAGAACTGCTGTAATAGGAGCCAGGGTAGTGCCGGCCACCACAGCACCCATACCGGCCAGGGCATAATGGCAGGGGCTTAATGCAAGATCCGGAAACAGATGGTTGGCGATGATGCCCACTATGGTGCCCAATGTTGCTCCCAGGACCAAAGATGGTGCAAAAATACCACCGCTCATTCCGGAACCAATGGATAGGGAGGTGGCAAGAATCTTGGCAAATAGTAACAGGACAGCCATCTTGAGGCCAAGAGAATCCGCGAGAGACGAATTGACGGTTTCGTAACCTACACCCATGACATGAGGAAGTTTGATAGCGATAAGTCCCAATAACAACCCGCCAATAGCCGGTTTGGCCCATTCAGCAATTCGCAATCGGCAAAATAGACCATCTATGGCATAAGTCAAACGAACAAAGAATATCGCAACGAACCCGGCCAATAGCCCGAGCGCAAGATAAACACTGAGTTCCCAATAATTGGTCAATTGAAATGGAGCAACGATAAATGCTGGAAATTCCCCCCAGAAAATTCTGGAAAGCACTGAAGCGACGATTGAAGAAATAATAATGTGGCTGATATGAGCAATTTCAATGTCCATTAGAATGATTTCCACTGCAAAGAATGTCCCGGCAATAGGAGCATTGAAAGTGGCGGCGATACCTGCTGCAGCGCCTGATGCCAGGCAGACACGCCGGAGATCAGGAGAGAGCCGGAACACCTGGGCAAGGGAAGAGCCGACCGAGGCTCCTATCTGAACAATCGGGCCTTCCCGTCCCACGGAAGCTCCGCAACCGATGAGAAGGCTGGTTACCAGGGATTTTAAGAAAGTGACGCGATGACGGATGGTGCCTTGCCGCCTTGCTACGGAAAGGATGACTTCAGGCACCCCCGGTCCTTTTGCTTCCGGCACCAAAAAGGTGATAATAGGTCCGGCAATGAGCCCGCCGGCCACTGGAACAAGGATTTTTAGCCACCATGGGGAATTGATGAGCTTCTCAAAAAAAGTGGATCCCGAAGCCCAGAAAAGATTCTGGAAAATTTCGATCAGACTGCGAAAAAATAGGGCTCCGCTGGCAGCTATAATTCCAATGGCCACCGAAAAACCTAGAAAATAGAGACTGTCAAGACTTTGTCGTTTCAAAACGTCATAAAACCAAAAAACACTTCATACCAGTCAGGTTATCGCATAGCGCCAGGGCGGGCATAAACTAAATTCTGTTTGTTACAGGTTGTTTTTGAGTCTATAGCTTTTGTTTAGCCTGTTGTCAAGGAATTGGAAATGATGGTGCAGGCTTGTTGACAATTGGGCGTTATCGTGCCATTAATAAAAAAGTTTGAATCTTCCTGGCTGCCAACAGAAACCAAGTAGAGAGCCCTTAGGGTGGAAAAATGCGAAAGAAACTATCCATGAACAAATGCCATTTTGTTGCAATAGTTGCAATTTTGACCTCATTTCTTCTTTGTGCGTGCGGAGGACCTCGTTTGCCCTTAGATAAGATCAGGACTTCGCTAAAGGGTGTACCCACGTATTCAATAGTTCTCGACGACATGAAGGAGGAAGGTAACTTGTTCAAGACTCATTACTATAAGTACAGTATAATCCTGGAAGATAAGACCACGAAGACTGATTGGATAGAAGTGCCTGAGAACTATTTTAAGCAGAACGTCTCTTTTCTGGGCATGACTATCTGGGCCAAGAAAGATGGAAAAGAGAGCAAGGGCGTCGGGCCGCCTGGTTACCTGAATACCAGTACGCGATAGTTGAAATTTTCATGTGTAACTCACAGGCAGACCATCGTGAATGCTGGGGTTGTTTATACGACTATTTACAGCCCGCACAGATCAGTATAAATCGAGATGTCCATTATGTCGGAAACGGCAATGGGCTTGCGCTCTACAAGGCTTCCAGAAATCTTGACTTAGGGTTCGCACAAAAATAAGTTCGCAATTTTAAGTGTTGAGGCGCCCGTCTGATAAGGCGCGTAAGCGCAGGAATATCGGGATATTTCAATATTTTTGGGATTTGAAATCGGGCAAAGGTGGCCTGAAGCTATGATGCATAGTTGGGGAGGTTATTTTGTCCACGTTCCTTAATATGGCATCTGTATATTTCTTCCTGCTCATCAAGAATTTTCCTGAGAATATTTATATTTGTCATGGGATTCATTATTACACAGCGTAGAACAACTATATCTTCTTTCCGCTTGTTTCCTATGCTTAGAGTTGTTCTTGATACAAAACTTTTGCCTGCTTCTCTTTGCAGTCTTTGAATAGTTCTGTTTATTTTGTTTAGTTTTTCATTAATTCTTTGTTTCTGCTCAAAATTGCTTTCGGATAATTTCTTTCTAATATGGGCCGGACATATTCTATAGGTAAGGAGATTAAGCTCAGGAGGGGTTATGAGCTGGAAGTCGGGCCGTTTCTTGATTTCTTCAGCAAATTTGCGTGCTGTTTCTATCCCGTGGTCAATGAGGAGAGCATATCCCTGTGTTCCCATAATTTTGAGCGCACAGTTGAGAA
>JAYEFW010000072.1:0-18124 GCA_034658795.1 Thermodesulfobacteriota bacterium | reverse complement strand
GTCTTCTTTGAAATTGACAAATTTATGTATGACAAATCGTTTGTTTTCTTTATCGACAACAGCTTAAGTATATAATAATCATTGCTGTCAGTATTTTCCAGGGTAATATTGAATTTTTGTCTGATAAGCCTAATGTCTGAAAGGAAACTGGCACCCTTGCCATCTCCAAAAAATGATGGGAATTTCCCAATCATAACCTGGTTATCATCCGGTCTGTAAACCCATAGATCCTTGCCATCTGTAACTATAATCTGTATGTCAGGCTCTTCATACTCCCATCTCATCTTACCCGGACGTTTGACCGTTATTTTGCCCGACGCAGAATCCGTTATATCCATTGCCTTTAATGTCGATTTCTGAACAAAACGGGCAGAAAATCCGGCAACAGCATACTTTTTCTCAAATTTGTCCATAATTTTATCAAGCAAAATATTCGATTCCTGCGATTTTGAATCTTGACGCATGGATGAATCTTTGCACAACACATGTTGTGCATTAAAAAAAATAACTACCCATAAAATACATATAACTAATTTAAATCTCATACTACAGACCTCGTTAAGTAGTTAAATGATAAGTGTTCACGGAACGTAGAAATTGGAAATTTGGCCTTCATGCTTTTGTACTGTTCTTCCCAAATTTCTATTTTCTAATTTCAAGTTTCAAGCCGAGCCGTGAACAGCTACCTTAATACTTTAATCAAAAATTTACAAACTCATTTTACAAAAATTTGAGTTTTCAAATTTCTGTTTTAGAAATAATTGCGGATGTAATCTTATTATGGTATTGTTTAAATTTAATACGTTTGGGGCGGACTTTTTTTGACCAGGATTAACAGGAGATTGTCAAATGCTGAAAATGCCGAGCTATAAAAAACCGGAAAAAATAACTTTTGAGCACGAAAAGATGGAGGTAAAGCATCTTGAAAATGAAAAGCTTTACAGCAACATCCTTGAATCCATAAGCGACGGCATAATGGTTCTGGATTCTAACTTCCGCTTTACACACTGGAATAGGGCAATGGAAAAAATATCCCAAATTCCACGAGAGAAAGTTGTCGGCAGTGGAAAAAGCGCATGGGAAATTTTTCCTGACCTGGCAAAAGACGGTATGGATGAAATTATGTGGAAGGCAATGCAAGGTGAAGTCACCAAGCAAAAAGATACTCCACTGCCTTTCACTAAGAAAAAAAGCGGTTTTATTTCAGAAATGTTTTTTCCGCTCAGAAATACTAAATCGGAAATTCGCGGTATAGTCGGAGTAATTCGTGATATCACCGACAGTAAACAGGCAGAAGAGACTATACGTCTTAATGAATCTCGTCTCAACGTGCTGTTGAAACTTAACCAAATGACTGAAGCATCCTTACAGGAAATAAAGGACTTTGCTCTCGAAGCTGCCGTTAATCTCACTAAGAGCAAAATCGGCTATCTTGCATTTATGAACGATGACGAGAGTATTCTTAGTATGCACTCCTGGTCGAAAAATACAGTAAAACAATGCGCCATTAGCAACAAACCACTAACCTACCCTATGGAAACAATGGGTCTGTGGGGTGAAGCTGTTAGACAGCGAAAGGCTATTATTACCAATAATTATTCCGTTCCCAACCCTTTTAAGAAAGGCCTTCCAAAGGGTCATATAAAAATAATTCGTCACATGAACGTCCCGCTCTTTGAAGGCAATCGCATTATTATCGTTGCAGGCCTGGGAAATAAAGAAAATGATTACGATGAATTAGACGTCCGCCAGCTTACATTATTAATGCAGGATATGTGGAGCCTTATACAGCACAAGCAAGCGGAAAAAGAAAAAAAGAAAATAGAAGTTCAACTTTTACAGGCACAAAAGACCAAAACAATAGGCACGCTTGTTGGAGGTATTGCCCATAATTTTAATAACCTGCTTATGGGAATACAAGGTTATACATCCTTGATGCTTTTTGAGACTGATTCTGCCGATCCAAATTATGCGAGACTTAAAAACATAGAAAAAATGGTTAAAAGCAGGCTTTACCTTACAAGGCAGCTTCTTGCATATGCCAGAAAAGGCCAGGGTGAAGTCAAGCTGCTTAACTTAAATCAATTGGTTGAAGAGACCTCAAAAACCTTTGGCAGAACTAGAAAGGAGTTCACAATACGCCGTGAACTTGCCGACAACCTATATACAATAGAGGCAGACCAGGGACAGATTGAGCAGGTTCTATTGAATCTTTATGTTAATGCTGCCGACGCTATGCCTGAAGGTGGTGAGTTTACCTTAAAAACCATTAATTCTTCCCACAAAAACATAAAAGGAAAGCATTTTGTTCCAAAACCGGATAACTATGTCATGTTATCGGTTACAGATACAGGTGTAGGTATTGACAAACCCACAATAAAACGAATCTTTGAACCGTTCTTTACAACAAAGGACATGGGCCAGGGAACAGGTCTCGGGCTGGCTTCAGTATATGGAACCATAAAGGCTCATAACGGATATATTAATGTCGATTCCAAGAAGGGTATTGGAACAACATTCAAAATTTATCTGCCTGCTTCTGAAATAAAGCTCCGGAAAGCAGTTAAGATCCCCGAAGAACTGATTAAAGGAACAGGAACGGTGCTCATGGTTGATGATGAAGAGGTCATTATAGAGGTTGGCAGAGAACTGCTGGAGAGCATTGGTTACAAGGTATTAACGGCTATAGATGGAAAAGAGGCTATTGAAATTTACAAAAAAAATATGGATAAGATAGACATTGTCCTTCTGGATATGATTATGCCCGATATGGGTGGCGGGAAAGTCTTCGACATAATAAAAAAGATCAATCCCGACGCAAAGGTACTTCTTATAAGTGGATACAGTTTAGACAATCAGGCAGCGGAGATCTTAAACCGCGGCTGTGATGGTTTTATGCAGAAACCCTTTAATTTAAATGAGTTATCTGGAAAAATAAGAAAAATCATACAATAAAATAGTGAAAGAAAAATCATGCCTATCTACGAATTTTACTGCAGCAAATGCAATACAATTTATAATTTCTTTTCCAGAACCGTAAACACAACAAAAATGCCCGACTGCCCTAAATGCAAAAAATATAAACTTACCCGGCAGATGTCTGCCTTTGCAGTTACAGGAAAGGCAACAGAAGACAGCAACGACATGGACGATCTTCCCTTTGATGAAAGCAAATTAGAAAGCGCTATTCAAATGCTGGGCAAAGAGGCAGACAAGATAAATGAAGATGATCCGAGGCAGGCCGCAAACCTTATGCGCAAACTTACAAATATGACAGGGATTGAACTCGGCCGGGGCATGGAAGAAGCATTAAGCCGCATGGAAAAAGGAGAAGATCCCGAAAAAATTGAGGCTGAAATGGGAGATACTCTTGAAAGCGAAGAACCGTTTTTACTGCCGGATAAAAAAGCAAAGGCTGCAAAAGCCAAATACATCAGGCCATTAAGAGACGAAACACTTTATGATCTCTGATATAGACTCGAATGGATTATCTTAAATCAAAGGGTACTGCTTGCCATAAACCGCAAGAGTGATCGTGTCTATTATTACTATGTTATTCATTACATCCTCTTTACTGACATGCGGAATTCTTACTCCACGAGATATCAATGTCTCCATGTTGTTTTTATTCAGCAGCTCTTCAAACTTAACTGCTTTTTGAAGGTCTTGAAAATATAATTCCTTTTTGTCTAAAAGGGATTGCAATATATTTTTGTCATCTTTAATTCCGTCAAAAAAGTCCGGCACAAAATCCAGGCATTTAAAAAAATAGTCTTCTTCAACTTTTAATTTTTCAAAGAAAGAACACAGGAACTTAATCTTGTTTTCAGAAAGTACTGTCATGGCGTTTCGCAGTTTGACCTTAACAGTGATTCTACGCTTATCGGGGACAAATTTGTTTATTGCTTTAAGAAGCCTTTTATTCAGTTTTCTTGAAATATTAAGACGGAAAACAAATTGCAGCGCAGATAATTCCGGAACAATAAACTTTATTGAACCTTTGTTCTCTGGGAAATGTATTGTTGTTACTAATTTTTTATTTAAAATATAATTTATTACTTTTTCTTCATCTTTTTTTTTAAAATCTTTGCTTTCAAGAAATTCTTCGAGCTTAATTTGGACAAGCTCATCAGGAAAAAATATAAGCTCAATTAATGGATCCCTTTCACAATTGTGCTCGTCATAAATAATTTCTTCAAGTTCATTTATAGAAGGGTTTGAAAAAGTAGAATCAATATAGTGCACAATGTCATCACTTAAGACAAAACCATCCCTGAAAATCCGCTCAATCTTCTCGGCAAGTAAAAAACATTTTTTATCATCATGCTTAAATTTTTGCATTTTGTATACTTTTTTAATTAGCTTTTTTGTAAGGCAATGAATGAACAACGGAAAGTTTTTGATGCAACAGAAGATCTAAGGCAGGAAAACTTGTGGACTAAGGTTTAGAAACAATGGAAGGTTTTTGTTCTAATTTTAGAGGCCGCTGCTGGTAAACCGCCAACCGTGAACTGTAAACCTTTGTTACTATACGTTATCGGACAATACATTTCTCTACCCATCTTTGCGCAACGGACTTTAATTCCATTAGCTCATCATACTTATAAATATTAGAATTATCCCTGAAGAATTCAGGATGCAGAACATTTGTTTTACTGAATTGCTGCAATGCATAAAGCTTTGAGCCTTCAAGGCAATAACTTATATTATCAAAAATACTTTTATTAACCAGTGACTTAATGCAGGTAGTCCGGAACTCATAATCTATATTTGATTCTTTTATGATGCGTACACTTAAAAAAATGTCATCCGTGCTGGAATTGTCTTTTATTAATGGGGTGTAGTGTGAGGGATCTGTCTTTATATCCATTGCTATATAGTTTACAAGATCTTCGTCTATGAGCTTCCTTATTACTTCAGGCCTGCTTCCGTTTGTATCCAGCTTAACGGGATACCCTATAAGCCGGATTTTTTCACAAAACGATATAAGACCTTTTTGCAGCGTTGGCTCACCACCTGAAACAACAACTCCGTCCAGAAACCCCTTGCGGCTTCCAAGAAAATCAAATATCAGGTCTTCGCTCAAATAACCAGTGGATAGAGACCTCCCCTTTGCAAGTTCAGGGTTGTGGCAATAAGGACAGTCAAAGTTGCACCCGGAAAGAAAGATAACACAACTTATCTTTCCCGGATAATCAATTAAAGAATTCTTATGTAATCCACCTATGATCATAAAAACTTAAGCCACCTTCTTTGAGGAATCAGGGTTAAATGTTTTTCTCATATTAAACTCCGCCCTCTTTCCATTATTCCATTGTTTTACCGGTCTTAAATAACCCACAACCCTGGAGTAGATTTCGGTCTCCTGATCACAGATTGAGCATCTCTCCTGTTTGCCGATCAAATAACCGTGAGATGGGCATACGCTGAAAGTTGGTGTAAGTGTAAAATAAGGCAGGCGGAAATTGGTTGCCACTTTCCGGATGAGACCCTTTACTGCTTCTATGTCATTCACCAGTTCACCGAGAAAAACATGAAGTACCGTCCCTCCTGTATATTTTGCCTGAAGCTGGTCCTGAAGCATCAGTGTTTCGTAAATATCATCCGAATAGTTTACCGGAAGCTGGGTTGAATTTGTATAGTATGGATCACCCCCCTTTTTATAATCTTCCTCGTTTGCACAAATAATTTCAGGGAACTGTTTTTTATCAAGCATGGAAAGGCGATAGGATGTTCCTTCTGCCGGCGTTGCTTCAAGATTGAAAATATCACCTGTTTTCTCCTGTATCCCTGAAATCAGATCACGCATGAAATCCATTACTTTAAGAGAAAACTTTTGTCCTGCATCGCTTGCGATATCTTCCCCAATAAAATTTAAACAGGCCTCATTCATGCCTATGATTCCAATTGTGGAGAAATGATTCTTCCAGTACAGACCTGAGCCCTGTTTGATTTCTCTTAAATAAAACTTTGAATAAGGATACAAATCTCTGTCAGTAAATCTTTCAAGTATCTTTCTTTTTATCGACAGACTATCAACAGCTAACTGTACCTTTTCTTTTAAATCATCAAAAAATTCGTTTTCCTTTTTTGCAATATATCCTATTCTCGGAAGATTAATTGTCACAACCCCGATTGAACCGGTAAGTGGATTTGCCCCGAAAAGTCCTCCTCCTCTTTTTAACAACTCCCTGTTGTCAAGACGCAGGCGGCAGCACATAGACCTTGCATCGTCCGGCGACATGTCTGAATTAATAAAATTTGAAAAATATGGGATACCGTATTTGCCTGTCATCTTCCATATCATCTCAAGATTAGGATTATCCCAGTCAAAATCCTTAGTGATGTTATATGTTGGTATGGGAAATGTAAAAACTCTGCCCTTGGCATCACCTTCCATCATTACTTCGGCAAATGCCTTGTTGATCATATCAATTTCCGGCTGAAAATCGGAATATGTCTCTCCGCGCTCTTTTCCTCCCAGAATTACCGGTTGGTCCTTCAAAATTGAAGGCACGTAAAGATCCATGGTAATATTTGTAAAAGGAGTCTGGAAACCAACACGTGTAGGAATGTTAATGTTAAAAACAAATTCCTGAAGGGCCTGCTTAACTTCAATATAGCCTAAATTATCATAACGCACAAATGGAGCGAGAAGAGTGTCAAAATTGGAAATAGCCTGTGCTCCCGCAGCCTCACCCTGGAGTGTGTAGAAAAAGTTTACGATCTGGCCAAGAGCTGATCTCAGATGTTTCGGGGGTGCGCTCTCTACTTTGCCCTCAACTCCCTTAAAGCCCTGTATTAGCAGATCACGCAAATCCCATCCAACGCAATATATCGACAGAAGGCTAAGATCGTGGATGTGAAGATCACCATTTTTATGAGCAGATCTGATCTCAGGTGGATAAATCCTGTTCAACCAGTACTCTGATGTTACATCCGAGGAAATGTAATTATTGAGCCCTTGAAGCGAATAGCACATATTGCTGTTTTCCTTGATCTTCCAGTCTAATTGCTGGATGTAGTGATCAACAAGATCAACATTAGCCTTGGTTACGAGGTTTCTTATCTGCGAATGCTGTTCCCTGTATATGATATATGACTTGGCTGTCTTATAGAACGGAGAATCAAGCAATACCCTCTCAACAATATCCTGAATCTCTTCCACCTCCGGGAGAGGACCGAGACGAAGCTCATGAGCTAATGTAAGTACTTTTAGCGTAAGTTTTTTTGCTTCTTTTTCTTTGAATTCTCCGGTTGCTTTGCCTGCCTTAATAACGGCGGCCGTAATTTTTGTAGAATCAAACTCAACTACTCTTCCGTTCCGTTTTTTGATTTCTTCAAACACTTATACCACCTATTAAAATTCTGTTGGAATTGATTTAAAATTAGTGATAAACTTATTAATTAAAGCTGAATTAAATATTGACGTTAGGCCTGTTAATACCACACATATAGTATGTGTCAATAAAAAAATTACAGCATATAGTATTAAGGATTAAATAATACCTAAAGCAAGCATTTCAAATGGAATCCCCCTTTGACCTGCAAGACAAAGTGCTCTCGGCTACCTATAGACTTTCAGATAATTCATTTCACAAGGATAGAGATTAAAAAAAATGAAGAATGAAAGGACAGAGGTCTGAACAGCGGTATGGTTGGATAATTAGACGGGTGGGAACGGGACATGACAAGATTATGGTTCTGAAGGCGCATGGCGGGAAGCGCAGAGATGGGAGGCGAGGAGGCCGAAATGCTGGGATGTCAAGCAGACAAAGGGGCAGAGAACAGCGGGGGCAAGCAGGGCGAGAACTCAAAATACAGGAGTCGGGCGGTGATTATCGATAGAGACCCTGGGTCAATTTTCCATCCCAGAGCAATTTGGTGAATTCTTGATAAGGCACGACATGAATACCCTCGTCGGTCTTCCTCATCCTTTTTTCAAGACAAACGATGATCAGCCACTTTACCTCAGGAAAATCTTTTTTGAAATTGACAAGTCCACGGATATCCCCGGAGGTGATTTTTGACTTGCCCTTTGCTTCAATGGCGACGGTACCTGGCCCCAGGATAAAATCGACTTCAATGCCGCTGGAAAGTCGCCAGTATGAAAGTTCATAGATCAATTCGCAGGGCATCCGGGTAGCATGCCTTTAACAACGTTGTTTTACCGGTCTGGCGCGTCCCCCAGAGGAAAAAACTTTGCTTTGGTTTTTCAGGCAATCGAAGATTTCTTTTGTACATTTTGTGACCTTCAAATAAAAAACATGTATATTAATGGTTGATATGCGAAATGACACGATTATTTAATGGTGTCAAGAAAAAATGGGAATGAGAAGGGATTAGAAGAAAAAGAGTTGATTTATAAACAGAGAAGCGGTCCGCGGAGGAATTGGTTACGATGGTAGTTCTGCTGCGTCTAACCAGTCTTCGAATTCGACATTTAAGTACAGGTTTCTTGCTTTCAATTGGGCCAGGAATCTCCATGGGTCCCACTTCAGTTCTTTACAAACTTCCATTTGGCTCAACTCTTTCCGGACGTATTTGAGCAATAACCGGTCTTGCTTGTCTATGGAAAATCCTTTCCGTAAGACTTCTCGCAAATAGGCCGAACGATCCAACTTCGACTCTTGAACAAATTCATTGATCTCATTCAAAAGATCTTCAGGTATCCTTATGGTTGTTGGTTTTGCCATTCTTTTCCTCCATTAGTGAGACCAAAGCATCAGCAATGATCTCAGGCGAATATCTTCCAATTTTGCTGAGCTTTTCGAGGGACTTTCGTGCTTTCTTGAACGATATTTTTTGTAATCCAAACAATTCAACGACGATCTTAGGCGTGATAATAAACGGAACCTTAAAGAACTTTGCGGCCTTGATCGCCTTGCCGTCATCTGTGGCAAACATCAACCTTCCCAGCTTTATTGCCAACAGCAAGGTGTCTTCTTCCCCCTTGTGAAGCGATATAGGCAGGGGGAGCCCATCACTGCCAGAACTTTGAACTTTTATTGCCCCCTTTGAGATCAGGTCTGAAATCAAGGCGGCATCTGGATAATTTTTGACCAAATCTTCTGATGCCACCTCGATGTTTACGGCTTGTGGGACAATGATCTCAAAAAAGTCGCAGACAATCTCCAGCAAACTACATTTTGCCAATAAAATGAGCGCGCTACTATCAGCCACCATCCGAGTCATTGATTACGCCATCCTTTGTACATGTACACGTTTTGAACAAATCGTACACAAAAAATGCTGGACTGTCAAGAAAATGTTTGGACACGGATTTCACGGATTAACACTCGCTCAAAGGTTCAGAAGAGTTTACTCGCCACGTTTTGATCAACCATTAACTGTTAACCGTGAACGGTTACCTTTTTTCTTAAGAACCACACAATTTAGATTATAATTATAGGCTAAAAAAGGCATTAAGGAATTGGAATATTTAGTAATTTCCAATTCTTCAATGCCTTTTTTATTTGTGTTTAATTCAGAACTGTTTCAGCCGGAAATTTCACACAGTGTGCTTCCATTTCCGCATTGAGAAGTTTCAAACTGCAGTACTGGATGGTCAATACCAAAACGATTAAGTAATGTTTCCCGAATTGTCTTGGCCAGAGTTTCAGTATTGCTGACCGGCTGATCCAAAACTACTATATGGCAGGAAAATGCTATGCTTGAAGAACTCAGGTTCCATGCATGAAGATAATGAACTCCACAAACACCTGGAATCTGTTCAAGAGTTTCTTTTACTTCCTCTATGTCTATTCCTGCAGGTGTTGCATTCATCAAGATGCCGCCGGCTTCCTTCAAAATCCCCCAGCAGTTTTTCAAAATAAAATAAACAATCAGTAAAGAAAGAACCGGATCCAGCCAGTACCAGGGTTTAAACATGAGTACCATTCCGCCGACAAACACTGCAACAGAGGTAAGAAGATCTCCAACCATATGCAGAAAGGCCCCCTTTATATTGAGGCTGTGCCTGGCTATCCTTATGAAGCAGCAAGGCGGAAAATCCATTTCCTATAACACCGACCCCTGCAATCCACACCACAACCAATCCTGTCACGGGTTCAGGATTGAAAAGCCGCTGACTCGCTTCGTAAACGATGTATACCGAAGCCCCAACGAGAATTGCCACATTTAAAAGTGCGGCCAGTATCTCGGCGCGCCAGTATCCAAATGTATGTTGGGCCGAAGGCTCCCTCTGGCCAATTCTATAGCCGACATAAGAAATCAACACCGCAATAAAATCACTGAAATTATGGGTAGCATCGGAAATCAGAGCCATGCTGTTGGCATAAAGACCGCCGATAAGCTGAATTACAGGGATTATGAAGTTGAGCATAAGCGTTATCAAAAGACGGAATCCAGTGCTGTCAATTGAATCTATATGCTGATGTTTACCTTCATGAACACTATCTTCATCGTTTTTCATTCGCTAAAACCCACTAAACATACCAACGTCAACCGTGAATACGTTTTTAAGCATCCGAAACACTTGTTTTTTGTTTTGCGGCCGTTTCACCATAATTCGTGCGTCATCCATCACAAACGTAAGATAGAATCTAAAATTAATTTTCTCGATATCCTGAAAATCCCTTTCAACCGTACCTCTTTCATCAGAAAAAGAAAAGCGGACCTTGCGCGCATTAAAATCAAGCGTCACCGAGTCGGCAAACCGTTTTCCAAATACAAAGTAAACAAAATAAACAGGCGAGACAAAAACGAGCGCTGTCACCACGGCATCCTTCACACTCGCCTCCGAGGTAACTACCTGAAAGGCAATCACAATCAGCAGGAGGGCAATTGCAATAAAATGGAAATAGCGAAAGTAAATGCGCTCTTCGCCCGGCATAAAAAAGGTGTACGTTTTTTTGTCAACAAAATCAGTCATATTCAGCTATCCAGCTCCTATTAAAGATTTGTAAAATATCAAGTCCTTGTTTGGTAATAGTTCACCACGGATTTTCACGGAAATACACTGAATTATCGTAACTGTTCAGGTTGTTAGATTCACAGTTGGTTGCCTCGTTCAATTTTTATCGCTCTCTAACCTTGAATCGTAAACTCTGGAAGTGTAAACCTGAGTGGTTACACTTACTCATTGTTTTCAATTTTCAGTGAAACTCCGTGTCGTTCCGTGGTGAACTTTTACCTTTTTTTCATCTTAATGCCTCAAAGCCGGCCACAATGTCTAAAAGTTCTTCCGTAATAGAACTCTGACGCTGTTGCTGAAATTGAGAGTTGAGTTCTTCCAGAAGATCTTCAATATTCCTTTCAGCCGCCTGCATGGATGCAAGACGTCCGGCATTTTCGCTGGCCAGAGACTCGGCAAAGGCACGATAGAGGGATACAAAAAGATATTGTTGAATCAATGAAGAAAACAGCCGGTTCCAATCCATAGTAAAAAAAGGGATGGCGCGCGATGGCCAGGGTTTCTGCTCCAGATCTTGAAACCATCCGGGATCAACCGGCAAAAGATGGATGGTATGAGGAGAATAAGATGCGCCACGCTCTCTGTTATAAAATATAACGATCTGATCGATTTTCTGCCGCGAGCGCCACTCCTCCATTTTCAGCGTCAGATCCTCTACCGCAGATGTGATGGCGGCCGTTGAGCCAGGCGGAGAAAAGTATTCTTCAACCGGCTGTCCTGCCTCTTCAAGAGATGGAATGACTCGCATGCCCACTGCCAGCACTATGCGATTTTTTTGCTTCACCTGGAGTTTGTTTATTTCTCTGACCGCATGGCGCGCAATCACTTCATTAAACTGCCCAACCATACCCTGATCCGAACCAAAAATAATAACTCCAAGACGTTCTTTTGGAACGGGCTCAGCTATTCTAATCCCCTCGGGTCTCTGTTTCAGAACAACCTGCAATCCCATTTCGACTGTTCGGTTGTATTCGACAAGAGATTCCGTAGCCTTCTCGTACTGCCGAATGCTCACAGCGGCAAGAACCTTCATCGTCTTCACAACAGAGAGCAGATCGCCGGCGCTCTTAATTTTGCGTTTCAACGGCTCAATCGTTTGCATTGTCTGACTTCATTTTTTCAACAGCCTTTCTAATTTAGTAGGCGTTCATTTTGATGTTCTACCTTCATCAAAGCTCTGTAATGAGACCAGTCTAAATTGGGCGAAAACCCATGCTCTATGCCAGCTTGCTCGACCGCCAACGCAATGGCCTCCAAAACGCCACTTTGTGTGTGGCGTTTTCCGGACGATTTGAATTGGGTTATGCACCTGCCGGATAAAACCGACCAGTTTTTCAAAACTCCATTTGCGTCTATTCGTGTCCATTCGTGGTTTATTCCAGTTTTGATTGTGTAAATGTGATCGTTGTCGCCTTGCATTTCCGTTTCGTTTGATCCATGAAGCCCAGGGTAAACTTGTCATCAGGTTTTTGGAAAATATCCAATCCACGACCTAAAATGATCCTCCATTTACTACAACACCTGCCAATGCCCCTGCTTACGGCCACCGACCCTTTTGAGCCTGTTTGTCTGCTGAAGTTTTCGCAGGTGGTAATTGATGCCATTTTCTGTCAGGTTCAATTCCGCAGCCATTTCCGGTATGGTTGCCGAAAGATGCGTTGCCAGAAAATTCAACAATGCATCGGCCTTTCCTTTAGTCTTTCCTTTAGTCTTTCCTTTAGTTTCCGGCGTAGATTGCTCGTCCGACTCCATAAAGGACGGTCGATCAAAGCAGGCGATAAAGATCTGAGCGACCTCCCGAAACTTTGCATCCGGCGCGTTTTTTAGGATGAGCGGCATACCCCGACCCCAGGCTTCCACCATCTGGATACGGCGCAGCAGTTCGGCGATCAGCGGGTTACGGCGTTTAGAGATATTTCCCTTAAGGATTTGCTCTATGGTTAATCCGCCAAACAATCCTCCCGGATTGCGAATTTCAACGCGATCTCTGAACACAGCAATATGGACGAAATCCGGGTCGCGATAATCCCGATGGCAAAAGGCATTGATGATTGCCTCTCGCATGGCCTCGATGGGAATTTCCGGTACATCTTCACGATAGAGCCCCTTTAAGCGCATGCCAATGTGGATATTCTTCATAATATATTTCTGGGCTTCCTCGATCAGTTCAAGGATATCGCCGTCAAAGTCATGGCGATCAATAATGACGGCGCTATTAGTCCCGCCAAAAACAGCGCAGCGCAACTGCATCGGCGGCGATTGGGCAAAAAACAAAGGGGCCGCATTCACCAATCGACCCTTTTTGATCAGGTCAAGCTTTCCCAAAACATTGAATGGCGAATCCCACTCCAAC
Organism: Thermodesulfobacteriota bacterium; assembly: GCA_034658795.1. Taxonomy (GTDB): domain Bacteria; phylum Desulfobacterota; class Desulfobacteria; order Desulfobacterales; family ETH-SRB1; genus B13-G4. The sequence goes on along the minus strand of JAYEFW010000072.1, from coordinate 4,835 downwards.
CCGGCACGTTCCACAAAGCGCTTCATCTTGGTTTCGTCAAGGTCCTCAACGGTTGCTGAACAGATTTCGCTGTCCCAACGGAGCAAGTCACGGTTCTTGGAAAGAATCAGATTTTCCAGTTCTCTCGCGGTCAATTGACGGTCTTCATCCGCAACACGCATATATGCCCGACCATAGGCAAAGTAGGGGGTATCTTTTCCGCTGAACGTAACTCTGATGCATTTTTTTCCATCTATGGTTTCAATGCGCACATAAGGAAAAATTTTGGGTTCGATATGCGCTGCAATGGATTGGGAAAGATCTCGGAGCGTTTTTTCGCCGGCATCCAGCCCCACGGCTTTTCCATCGTTACGTACTCCAAACCACAGTTCACCTGCTCCATGTTTATTTAACATGGCAACAATGGAGATAAGTCCCGCTTTGAGTTCGGCAAGACTCTTCTTGAATTCGATGGTCTCGTCTTCTTCCATCAAATCCGGCAATGGAATTTTGCGATCAACAATCATAAAACACCGTTTCTCCCGCAACCCCATCCTTTGCTTTTTTCATAATTCATCATTCTGCATTCATAATTGTTTTTATCCGGTCGTATTCCTCCAGACATTTGCGTTTGGACATGAACTCGCCGAAGGCCTTTTTCTCTTTCTTTTTGAGTACCGGAAAGGTGTCCAGGATGTAGGCAAAGTCATCCCGCGAAAGCCCGTAAAGGTGGGCAACGTAGGCGTCGATCTCGGCGCGAAGCTGGGCTCTATCTCCGGTGTCCCGCCGGTCGGGAAGCCTATCGTGTACGCCACAGTCCGAGCCCCATTCAGTAGTAAGCTTGCTTGCTTCATTCCGCAGACGGCGGCGGATCTCTTGCTCATGAGCCGGACCGTCATTGTCGATGGGCGCATTGTTGTTATACCAGAATTCTGGGTTATTCCATTTCTGTGATCGGTTTTGGCCCATTCGGCAAATCTTCAAAAAGCTGCAATTGATTGGTATCTCCACCTTTTGTCGGTGAAAGACTTGTTTCGGTAGAAATAGTTCCTGACTTAATGAAATCTACAACCTTCAAAAGAGCAATAGATGACTGCCCGAGCCCTTTGACCTTATAAAGCTCATCAGGAGAAGCAGCTCCAGCAACCTTTCATCAGAGCACGATTCAGGGCCGCCCGCTAAAAAGCGCTCCCTGAGTCTTTGCCTATGTCCTGTCTTTCTATTTTCTGCCATGATAATGCTTGCTATTACCAACGGTAACAATTCTGTTATCGTAAATCGTTTGCATTGTCTGACTTCATTTTTTCAACGGCCTTCCCGGCTATGCTCAGAACGGCATTACGATCTTCATCACTGAGTTTATCTCCGGATTGAATGCGCACACAAAGATCAGGCAGTTGTGTGGTAACGGCCTTACGTATAAGCTGCTCGGCTCCTGCTATCTGATCGAGCGATATCTGATCAAAAACGCCGCCGGTTACAGCCACAAGAACAGCGGCCTGCTCCGGAACAGGCATGGGTTCATATTGAGACTGTTTAAGAACTTCCCTGACCCGGCGCCCGCGATCCAGAGTCTTGCCTGTCTCCTCATCCAGACGCGTTCCAAAACGTGAAAATGTCTCCAGTTCCTCGAACTGCGAATAGGAAAGGCGCAAGTCGCCGGCAACGGCTCGATATGCGGCAAGCTGTGTTTTTCCGCCAACCCTGGATACTGATTTCCCAACATCCACAGCCGGAAGGATACCTTTTTGAAAGAGGTCAGGGGAAAGATATATCTGGCCGTCAGTGATCGAGATGATGTTTGTTGGAATATATGCGGATATGTTTTGAGCCTCTGTCTCCACGATGGGCAGGGCAGTCAAAGAGCCGCCCCCGAGTTCTTCCCGGAGATGGGTTGCGCGTTCAAGGAGTCTGGAATGGATATAGAATATGTCGCCCGGAAAGGCCTCCCTGCCGGGAGGACGACGCAGCAAAAGCGAAACCTCCCGATATGCCCGGGCATGACGTGTCAGATCGTCGTATATGATCAACACGTCCCTTCCCTGTTCCATAAAATATTCCGCCATGGTGGTTGCGGCATAGGGCGCGATGAACTGCAACCCGGGAGGGCTTTCACCTTCAGCTACCACAACAATAGAGTAGCTCATGGCGCCGTGCTTGCGGAGATCGTTAATAAGTTTTGCTACAGATGAGCTTCTCCGGCCAATGGCACAATAGATGCAAATAACATCTTTATCCTTCTGGTTGATCACCGTATCCAGCGCAATCGCTGTCTTGCCTGTTTGCCTGTCACCAAGAATGAGTTCCCGCTGGCCGCGACCGACCGGAATTAATGCGTCCACCACCTTGAGTCCGGTTTGAAGCGGAACTGTCACAGGAGAACGGTCCATAATCTCAGGAGCCTGCCGTTCAACAGGACGTCGCCCGGAAGTATGGACATGGCCCAGATTATCCAGAGGGCGGCCCATGGGATCCACAAAGCGGCCGATCAGGGCATCACCTACCGGCACATCCAGAACCCGCCCGGTGCTTCTTACCTCGGAACCAGCCTTCAGTTCATCACTTTCGCCAAAAAGAATAACCCCTATTTCTGAAACATCGATGTTAAAAACCATGCCATAGACATCACCGGAAAAGCGGACCAGTTCCTCTGATCTGACTCCAGGCAAACCATCCACCCGTGCAATGCCCTGGCCGATATAGTTCACCGTGCCCACCTCACGGCTCTTCAGCTCGGGCCTGTGGTCCTCAAGAACGCCGTCAAAAAGCGTGAAGGTGTCATCCAAAAATGATTTCAGTGTTGTGTTATCCTCTGCCATCTTCTTTCTCAGCAGCTTTTTTGTAACTTCTCAATAAATGAGGCTTTAGGTGATGAAATTTGAAAATGGATGACTGTCTGAGCGCCTTAGTGAGTCTTAAGAAAAAACATCGCATCGCCCGTTACGTCATTTACTCATAAGCATAACATATTTGGTTCATTGCTATTTTAAACTTTGGATCTGTTTTTTCTTTAGAGTCACTTTTGCGTGAGTTTCAGCCATTTTCAAATTTTATTGCCTAAAGCCGGAATATAGAACCTGTACTTATTGAGATGTCACCTTTTTTTCTTTATCCTCAACCGCTGCAAGCAGACTCTCTTCAAGGGTTTCCAGATAATCATCCACATTCCACGATATTCTGCTGCCCTGGAATTTTAATTCAATGCCGCATATAAGGTCCGGTGAAACCTCAAACAGCACATCAACATGGCCGTCCGCCTGATTCCGCAGAACTTCCTTAATTTCTCCGGCCGGTTTCTCCGGAATTTTAAAAGCGCTACGCACGCTGATTTTTTGCGGTAATCGATGTATGGATTCCTTAAGCGCCTCTATCTCATCCTTGTTAAGACTCAGCAGCCTTTTAATGAAGACATGTATGACGTGGTCTTCCAGGTCAACGTCTGCCATCTCCTTCAAAACCTGACGGGAAATGGCGCAAGTCTGCCTCCCTGCCCGACGTCGCAGGTCTTGAAGAAATGCTTCTCTCTCTCTTTGGATCGACTCATACCACTTTGTCCTGCCGGCATCAACCTGGTTGCGGGCTTCGTTTATGAGATCTTTCCGGCGAACCTCCGCTTCCTCCTTGATCTGAGAAAACATCTCTTCGCGGTGCTCATCAAATTCCCTGTTTTTTCTGCGATAGTCTTCCGCTTCGAGGTCAGCCTCATCTTTCTTCTTTCTGGCCCCTTCCAGGCTAAGAGCGATTTTTTTCTCACGTTCGTCCATGGCCCTGATAATCGGGCCGTAAAGAAAACGCTTGAGCAGGTAAACGAGTACAAGGAAATTAATGATCTGGGCAATCACGGTAAACCAGTCAATAAGCACAGGTTATCCTCCGGCCTTGGATACAACATACCCCCAGAAGGGATTGGCAAAAATCAGAATCATGGACACCACAAAGCAGTAAATGGCGGTAGATTCCACCATGGCCATACCTACAAACAATGTCCTGGTAATGTTATTGGTCTCATCGGGCTGCTGAGCAATGGAACTCAATGCCTGAGCCAGCGCTCGCCCTTCTCCCAGCGCGGGAGCAATCGAACCGATAGCCATGGTCAGTCCGGCAACAATAATGGATATGGCTCCAATAATACTAATATTATCCATCTGACAAATCTCCTTTCTCGCTTTGCCGGCCGGTCTCTCCTTCCTTGCGCTGCACATGAGTTGCGGCAGCGATATATACCATAGCCAGGATTGCGAAAATATATGCCTGAATTAATCCGATCAAAAGTCCTAAAACCTGCATGAGAACCGGAAAGATAAGAGGCGCAATGCCAAGCAGGATGGCAGCGATAATCGTACCGCTCATAATGTTTCCAAAGAGTCGAACCGCCAGTGCAAAGGTGCGCGATATCTCCCCGATAATATTAAACGGCAGCATAAATATAGAGGGCTCGATGTACTCTTTCAAGTAGGAAAGACCTTTTTGGGAAACAGCATAGAGGGGAACAGCTACAAAGACGCACAGGGCAAGTGCTGCCGCGGTTGAAAAAGAGCCTGTGGGCGGCACATAACCGGGAACAATGCCAAGAAGATTCGAAACAGCTATAAACAAGAAGAGCGTGCCCACAAAAGAAAGGTACTTGCCCGGGTCCTGGCTGCTGATGTCGCGGATCTCATCCCTCATACCGGTCACCAGAACTTCAATCAGGTTCTGCCATCGAGACAAATGGGTTTCCGTGGAAAGCTTTCGGGTTATCAGCCAGGAGCCGACAACCATCAAAACCATTACGCACCATGTAAAGAGAATGGTTTTATTCAGTAAAACAGGACCCCATTGAAAGATAATTAAAGTATCAGGAGTTATATGCATTT
>JAYEFW010000071.1:0-4898 GCA_034658795.1 Thermodesulfobacteriota bacterium | reverse complement strand
GGAGTGCTCCCGTTAGGCAAAGCCAGACTTATGGCACGCATGACTCGGTGGGAATTTGAAGAATTGTTAGGACAGCATAAAATTTTGCGACATTATACGGATGTGGATCTCGAAGAGGACATCGCCTATGGGCTTGGTCATCAGTGATTCTTCAACTTTGATTCATCTGGCGGGTATTGGCCGTCTTGGCCTGCTAAAAAAATTTTACCGGCGCATTACGATTCCCCCGGCGGTGTGGCGAGAAGTTGTCGAACAGGGAGGATCGAGAGCCGGTGCAGTGGAGGTTGAACAAGCATATCAAGCTGGATGGATAGAGGTATCAGCTCCCGTGGACGTGGCGCTCCTTGCGTTGTTGCGACGAGACCTGGATGATGGAGAGTCTGAGGTTATTGCCATGGCTGTTGAAAAACAGGCAGAGCTGGTGCTCTTGGATGAGTCGGATGCGCGAAGAACCGCAGATTTATATGGCTTATCGAAAACAGGCATCATTGGACTTTTGATTCGAGCAAAACAAGAAGAGCACATCAACTCACTCAAAGTAGAGTTGGATAGGCTATTGAACCAAGGGGGCTTTTGGGTGGATCGGAGGTTGTATAATCAGGTGCTGAATGCTGTGGGAGAGATCAAGCTATGACGCTCCAATACTTGACCAAAGAGCAGGCTTGCCTTTCTCTTGCGCATTAGGGATTAGTCCTGTTTGACAGTATTGAATTATGCCATTACCAATAGCCCATTCGGCTGCGGGACTTGCCGGATATCTTGCCTTTAAGAAAGCGAATCCGGACAGCCCACCGAAACAAGAGATATTCCTGTTGGGATCCTGTCTGTTCTTTGCCAATCTTCCGGATCTGGATTTTATACCCGGTTTCTTGTGTGGCGACCCGGGCAGATTTCACCACGGCCCCAGTCATAGCCTCGTGGTTGGACTGGTTGGAGCCCTAATATTTTACCGATTTGTAGGATACAGGCTCAAAGGAATTTCAAAAAAACGGATTTTCGACTGTTGCCTTGTATCACTCCTGTCTCATCCCATTTTGGATTATTTCTCCGCAGACACCTCTATGCCTTTTGGAGTCCCTTTTTTCCGGAACAATCTTATTTGCCATCTTCGCCTTCAAGAGGCGGTTTAACCGTGTTCTATCACTTTCCTTTACATTGGCACTATATCTCATTAAACGGTCAATTAATTATCGAAGAAACATTCGAAAAAGCAAAATTCGAAAAAGCCATTCAGTACTGGCAAAAACTACCAGTTTCACTTACGAAGCTCGTTGGGCCAATGATAAGAAAAAACATAGGCTTGTGATCTATCAGATAAAGCATTTTGATATTATCTTCATAATTCTTTTGTCGATGGATCACGCGTTTTCACCTATTTCACTTGGAACCTAAGCTATTCAAAAATAAGATTTTGTATTGATATCGTATATACAAAAAAGGTAACCTTACCAGTATGAAAGTCAATTATGCTTTGCACGATATTAGGTTCGAGTGGGACAGTCACAAAGCTTCCATCAATTTACGTAAACATGGTCTTAGTTTTGAAGTTGCGTGCGAAGCCTTTTTTGACCCATTCTTACGCGTAATGGCCATTCAGCAAGAGAATGGTGAATTCAGAAAAGCAATTGTTGGGATGACCAGGAATTGAAAATTATTGTATGTAGTATACTCAATACGTGAAGAGGATATTTTTCGCATCATCTCTGCCAGGCGGACAACAAAAGCAGAGAGGAGGTTCTATGAAGACTATTGAACTCAGGAAACGGTTGAACAAGGATCGCCCCATGACTACTATCAGTATGAGGATTCCAGAAGATGTAGTTGAGGATTTGAAACGTATTGCTCCACAACTCGGTTTTTCAGGTTATCAGCCTTTGATTAGAGCGTATATCGGTCATGCTCTGCGTGCCGATATAGAAAGACTTGAAGGAATCCCAGAAATTTCTATCTTTATTGAGAGGTTGAGGCGACACGGAGTAGACGATACTGTAATTTCTGAGGCAATGGCGGAGCTCAGCAGCAGCTAAGTTGATTCAATGTTGGATTGTAGATGGGTTTGTTGAGTTCATACTGAATACCATAGGCATCGCCTTAGCCATTCTTTACATTCACTCAAGAGGGTAAACAAAAAGATGGCCGGGAATTTCTCAAGGAACTTATCGAGTGGAAGGCCATAAGGAGACCTTGAACCACGCCTCTTTAATTGGAATTCAACTTGCCTGAAGGGCACGATAGTTTTTTCATCTGTCAATTCAACAGATGAAAATATCTAAAAATGTCTGCGTTTGTCTGCGGCTAATTAATATCCCAGCTGGCAAATGCGCCAGCCATTTCACAGCAAGGGCTCAAGTCTTATTTAACAGGGTAAATTATGCCTGCCCTGTCTTTTATCTTCAGGCCAACCGTCTGACATCCGCCGGTCACCGGCATTACCCCCTACTTATCTGGGACGCGGCCCAATCACTTCATGCCAAAATAGAAAACAGGATATAAATATCAATGATATTGAAAATCATTCCAATAGATAACCTTGCCGACTACGCTAAGTTAAGCAATATTATCTCTTCAAACTATTTGCCATTGAATTTAATTGAGCTTTTTGCTGAATCATTAAGTAAGAGCGTAAGATCTGTTGCTGTTGAATACCCATACGTAGATAAGGATTATAGGAGTACTTACTACAATTTCTACTCAAAAAGGCATCGCACGTACGACAAGTTTTGTTTCCGCATACATTTGTTCGAGGAATGGTTTGACTCTAAAGACAATTTGAATGATGTCAGGGAATCATATCTGGGCTCAATTGTATTACGGCCTACAGAAGTAGCAACATTGGGCAGAACTCAATTATCTCCGATGGCCATCAGAAATTTCAGTGGGTATATATGTGAATCCGGGTTTGAAAATAACTTAATGGGTGTTCCCCTTGATGTGAAATGTTTCCCGCATATCATGCAGGATACGGATGTTACTGTGTGTGCTCATGCAGTATGCTGGATGGTGGCTCGATATTACAGCAAAAAATATGCAATTTATCCCGAGAGGCTTTCATTTTCTTTTCATTCATGATCACAAGAAGATGTATATAAACGACAGAGCATTAAAGAGGCAGTTGTTTCGCATATTCTTTGATACTCAAGTTCAACCTTACGAGCTATATGAAAATAATTTGAGGAGGTATGAATGACCCAGAAAATAAAAGTGAAATACAGTTTTGAGAGCAAGGCTGAAATACTTGACAAACAATCTGAGGAAATTAAGGAATATGAGAGTTATTTTAAGAACGACATTCTCCCTGAGATACAGGAGATTGAGAAAAGGAAGATCAAGGCAAGAGAAAGAGCTTATAGAATTTACGTTTCTATGAAGACTTTCAAAACATAAAATTCGCCAGGTGGCTTGAAAATATTAGTCAGTGTCAGTCTGGTGCCTTATAGCTTCAGAAAATGGTACACGACAACCATTGTGGCGACAGGTCGTCGCCGCAATAGTCAGCGTCCGTCCGCGGCTAATTAATATCCCTGCTGGTAAATGCGACAGACATTTCACAGCATTCGTCCCACATCTTGAATCAAAAAGACTACATTGCAATTATAATATCTATAGGAGGTGGAAATGCAACTTACAATAAGAATGCCTGATAATCATATGGGCAAGATTGAACATATCGCAAAAAAAATGGGCCTTAAAAAATCAGATGTAACCAGAATGGCCTTAAAAAAATTTATAGACGAATACAGTGATAGTACAGTGAAACCGTTTGATAAGGTTAAAAATCTATTAGGTATTGTTGAGAGTGGGGTGCCTGACCTTGGGCAGCGTCATCGTAACCATCTAATAAAGAAAATAAAAGGTACCGGCAAATAATGAATGCCATTTTAGATACAGGCCCCTGGGTTGCATTGATAGACAGAAGCGAATCAAAACATGATATTTGTGTGCAATGGCTCAGGAGTTACTCTGGAAAATTATATTCTACCGAAGCAGTTTTAACAGAAGTTCTTTACCTTTTAAATTTTTCAGTAAAAGCTCAAACAGCAGCTATCGATTTTGTTCTTAAATCAGTTGTTGAAATAATTCCCTCCAATGTTGAGAGTCTGCAAAAATCAAAAAAACTCATAAAAAAGTACTCAGATCTGCCTATGGATTACGCTGATGCTACAATAGTATGCCTTGCAATGGATTCAAGGATACATAATATTATTACCTTTGATCAAAAAGACTTCAATATTTACAGACTTAAGAATCAGCCATTTGTTATTTCGCCTTAATTGCTCTTGCTTTATTTATCTGGCGTGCTTTCGTGATTATTTTTTGAGCATTTCCCTTTCAACCATGAGTTATCAGCTATGAGCTGGCCTGCCCCGTATGTCCGAAAGATCGTACTGGGGTAAGTTCTTATTTTTTATTTGGGCGACATTGGCCAAACGAAACTATCCTCGCTTTCGCGAATAAAGAAATTTTGCCCAAAGGGCACGATAGTTTTTCATCTGTCAAGTCGACAGATGAAAATGTCAAAAAATGTCAGCGTTAGTCTGCGTCCGTCTGCGGCTAATTAAAATAAATGGATATTAATAAAATAACATACATAATCAATGGGGCAATATTTGAAGTCAATAGAATCCTCGGGCCTGGCTTTTTGGAAAAGGTATATGAGAATGCTCTGCTTATTGAACTTCGGGAGCGTGGGTTAAGAGCTGAAAATCAAGTTCCAATTGAGGTGAACTACAAAGGCACAAATGTCGGAGAATACATTGCAGATTTGTTGGTTGAAGATAGGGTTATCGTAGAACTTAAAACCGTTGAAAAGCTAACCAAATTGCATGAGGCACAACTATTGAACTACCTAAAGGCAACTGACCACAAGGTGGGATTATTAGTTAATTTTCAAAATGAAA
>JAYEFW010000070.1:0-4917 GCA_034658795.1 Thermodesulfobacteriota bacterium | reverse complement strand
TATTAACCCATTGCCAATCAAGTTTAAGCACATACCGCCAATAGAATTGCAGACCCAATCGATCCACTTTGACTGTGCTCCATGAGTGGCTATCAACCAGCTCTCCAAAATAGATTTCTAATTGTTCAGGGGTCAATTGATCGGGACAGCAATCAAAATGTTCATTGACTCGGCGTACAGCCCGAGAATAGGCATCAATGGTTTTCTGACTTTTGCCCTGAAGTTTGAGTAATCTCAGGTGACGTTGATAAAGCTCATTAAATCGTTTTGCTTCAGTTGGATTCATGGTATACTCCGTTTTAAAAGTGCCCGAAATTGGACAAGCATAGGAGTTATACACTATTTTTGATTTTTTTTCTGCCGCGTAGCGGCTTCGTCCAACAATCGGATGAAGGTTGACGAAAAACGCTATCGCATTTTTCGCAACTTATCCGAGGAGCAGAAGAATATGAATCCACTTGACCTCATACGTAAATTTCAGTCTGCCCTTCCTGTCGTTCGGGAATGGATCGACACGACATTAGAGGAGAACATGCCCAATGATGTTTCCGTGAACACTCTCACTTTTCCTCAGCTTAGTAAGGTCCTCCCGCTTGATCTGCTCAGTAGAGCACAAGTAGTGGTTGTCACCGGGAAAGTGCCTTTTCCTTCCCTTAGCCGCATGGGGCTACCTGAATTTACACAAATGGAAAACATGCAGATGGCAGGCGTTACCTATAAGGACACATTTTTTGTCAGTCATCTTCACCAAACAGAAAGCCTCCATTTTCACGAATTGGTTCATGTTATTCAGTGGGAAAGACTGGGGGTCGATGATTTTTTGCTTGCGTACGGCGCAGGCCTGATGCAATTCGGATATCGGGATAGTCCCTTGGAAAAGATGGCATATCTTTTACAATCCGGCTTTGACCGCGGGGTTTTGCCTGAGAACACTATTGAATTTGTACAACAGGGGACCGATGCTATCTGGAGCGGTCTATCGTCGATGCTTTCAAAAGCATGAGAACTTGAAACCGGCTCCTATAGGGATAGGGACGCCCGTCGCTGAGCGCCCCTCCCACACCACCGGACATACGGATCACGTATCCGGCGATTCGGCTGGTCAAAACAGACACAAATGAACATCTGGTCTGCCTGGCTTTGGGGAACGCAACGCTACCAGCATTTTCCCGCCAGCGGCAGGACTGCATAATACCAGTAAGAAAATGCTCTTTAACAGCCATGACCATTTACCCAAACCATTCGGTTGGGGACCGTTCGGGCCTTCGCCGGGGTGAGTCCTCCGTGGTATTCACGGCTCGTTTCTCCTGCGGCTACCGTGCCCTCTGCTGACTTCTTCCATGCGGTCGGAGCAGGTTGCCCTGCCCTCAGCCATTTTCTGCCGCATGCGGCATCCCGTGGCGCATGAAAGACCTCCCGGGGTAAACACATGTCTTTCAGTACGTGGATACCGAGTATACGGGCAGAGCTTATAATGGATAGAGGACTTTACCTTGTGTTGCAGGCTCGTCCCACTCATGCACGCCTGACTCGATTTCTGTTCGTCACCCCGTACTTTCGCGGTACCCTGCCTCAGCAGAGCTACTGCCTTCCGAGGTACCGTCACCGGATACCCCGTTGTGATAACACTATGCCCTTCGCCTCCATCTGGCTGGGTCTAAGACTTGCCAAAGTCACCACTACGTGGTAACTTTGACTCACTTTTAAGAACATGTGCCGTGCCCGGCACACAACCACACAATTGTATCTGACGTGAAGGGTCGTGCGGCTTTAGTATTTGCATAATTCCGTGTATAATTTACTTTTATGAAGACCTTGTCACCCTTCACGCAGCACATTGTGGCCGTTAGACATAGCACAAAATGAAAATCACAAAGAAACAAAAAACAATAACATCATTTGCTGGAGTTTTGATAGCGATATTGCTATTCTTTTCCTCTGGGTTAAGGCTTCCGGTCTTAGATACCGCGACTGACGCTTACTTTCGTGAAGCAATAACTAAAGGCGGAGTAGCCTATGCTACATGTAGAGTTATCAATGCTTCTGTTTCAATTGTAAAGGATTCAAGCCTACAGTTGGAACCCGCAGGGGTAGGCGTATCATTGGCTGTAGGACAAGCCTTAGACCCAATTGATGATATGACTGAGCGTTTGTCCGATGTGCTTGTAACGGCAATTACGTCATTAGGGGTTCAGAAACTGGCATATGAAATTGGCGTATCGCTTGCACCGCCTATACTTTCCATTTTTCTATTCACATTGTCTATTCTGTTATGGTTCGAGAATGATAGACTAAAATCCTTTCAGAAAACCATAATGCGATTTGCGCTACTCATTGTAATTGCTCGTTTTTGTCTTCCAATATCTTCGATGGCAAATGAGTTTATTAATAACAATTTTTTCAACGATCAAATATCAGATGTTAGTAATGAATTGGCGGCCAGCTCTGCCGATCTTGATAAATTAAAGGATTTTTCAATTCCTGAAATAGATGGCGTTTTGGGAACTATCGAGAATAGCGCATCGTTTCTTAAACGAAAATCAATAGAGTTCAGAAATGCCCTTGTGACGACTGTGAGCAATATGGGAGATATAATAGAGAATCTCCTAAAGCTTACATTTCTATATGTTGGAATCTTTTTGATTCAAGTTATTATTTTACCATTGCTGTCATTCTTCTTCCTCGTAAGAACCATAAACGCCCTTTTTAATACAAACATTCCACAAATTTTGCTTCATTCACGATCATCAAAAAATGAAAATGTCCAATCGGGTAAGGGGAAGTTTTTCTCTCCCCCTCCCCACACCATATAGCAAGCGGGTCCGCACTATGCGGTTCCCCGAGAGTTTTAAAATACCGCCCAACTTCTGACTGTATTCCAAGGCTGGCTACGGTCAACACGCCGAATATGATTGGCTCCCTCTGTCGAGTTCATCGCCTTTTCGAGTATGACCGGCTCCTCCCTGCTCTCAAAGGATCAGCCCTTCACCCTGTCCTGACTATTAAAACAGGCGTTTGGTTACAAAAACCAATGTTATCGTTGCAGCAACTTGTTTAGATCAGTTCTGTCATCGTGTTTTTTCTTCTTTTTCTACGAACGAGGCGAGAGATAGCGAATTGTCAGCAGTTGAGGTTGCTTTGGCAAGTTCAGCCGCCCCTACATATTTTCCGCCGGTTTACCCCCCAGGCGCAAGAAAGGTCTTACGTTGATGGAGGCTTGTGGGCAAATTCGCCATCACTTATTTCTATCCTTTATGCAAATCGATATCTCAATATACCAATTAAAACCATGAAAGTGTTGTCAGTTGGCACTGGGGACTTTGTTCAAGGCATAATAAAAAACCAGTTCAATAATTTAAGGACATTAAGTGCAGGCACAATCAAAACAATATTTGAAATAATGTTTTCATCTCAGCAGAGTTCAGCAGATGACCAGACCAAAATATTATTAGGCCCAGAAAACTTTATGAAAATAACTACACAGTTAAATGAATTCATAGGGCTTGACGATGCTAAAAAAGCAAATGATAAATTGCCAGCATTAGCTGAAAACCAATTTAATAAAAGTATAGAAGATATTAACAAGATGTTCAAGTCAGATATCCCCTCTGTAAGTTCAAAGCATGAAGCCAACAACCAAGATTTAGAAGTGCCTGAACTTATTCCCCAAGAATTAGTTGAAGCTTCAGGACTTACCGGCTTTTACCCTTCGCGAAAATTCTATGTGTACAGGCAGGGCGCCGAGTCCATAGACTCTTACGTAGATGGGGCACGTAAGAGTCTAATTATGGTTAGCATAAATCTGATGACAGGTTTACCGTTCACTAATCTTTGCAAGGTTCTTGAAAAAAAGCTTGAAGATAAATCTAAAGAATTCTCAGCTGTAATTTCACTGCTAAACCCGCTAAAAGCAGATCTTATTTTTTCTATATCACCAGTTTTAAACAGGACGAAGGATCAGTTATTTTCAAGCATCAAGGAAACCATTGATGCTCTTGTGGAATTCCGAAATAGATTATCTACATCAGCCAAAAATCGTTTAAAATTAAGAGTTCATAACACTATACCTTTTGGTAGTGCAATTATAGTTGATCATAAAGAACCATACGGGAGAATACAAATAGAGACAAAGCCGTATAAAGCTGTCCTGAACGATAGTTTTGCTTTCGAAATTGCGCCACACGGAACTAGTGGCTTTTACGAAACGTTGATAAATGGTTATAAAACACTAATTAATGATGGGACGGCAATTGAAGAAATAGCTTTAATTGAGTAAATTGTAATATTGTTAACACGTAAGGAGCCGTACAATGGGGAAAAAAAGTGCTGGATTGGTCATGTACCGTTATCAAGATTCAATACTAGAATTCTTATTAGTTCATCCTGGTGGCCCTTATTGGGCCAAAAAGAATGACGGTTCATGGTCTATTCCAAAAGGCGAGTATTCTGATGATGAAGAGCCATTTCAAGTCGCTAAGCGTGAGTTCAAAGAAGAAACTGGTTATGACGCAAAAGGTAATTTTTTACCTTTAACCCAAATAAAACAACCGAGCAGGAAGTTAATTAGTGCCTGGGCCTTCGAAGGGGATTGCGATGCAAGTGCTATTAAAAGCAATACTTTTAAAATGGAATGGCCACCCCGATCTGGAAAGGAGGCTGAGTTTCCAGAGGTTGATCGGGCTGAGTGGTTTCCGACAAAGATAGCAAAGAAAAAACTTCTTAACCCGACTTTCGCGCTTTTCTCAAGCTAAATTTTTTCGTAAAATTGCAATTTATAGCAATATCAATCGGTTGGAGAATTTCGGTTGTTTTGATGAAAAACATAACCTGTTGATAATAAAGGGAATAAAATTTTGAGATCAAATGTAGTGCCTGTGTAAAGCACTGCGAGATAAAAATAAATCTTGACATGATCCA
>JAYEFW010000069.1:0-4941 GCA_034658795.1 Thermodesulfobacteriota bacterium | reverse complement strand
ATCAATGCAAGTTGTTCAAGCAGTTTTGTCAATTCGTCTGGTTGGCCGGCTATGACAGCGGATCGAATACAGGCCTTCCTGTATGCCTCGTGTCCGAGCTTGGCAGCGAGATCTGTGAGTTCGGCAATACTTATTCCCTTTGAGATCTTGATAAGGTCGTTGACCTTTTTATAAAGTTCATCCATGGTCTCGGCAGTCAATACGAAAATTTCTGTTTCCTGATTCGAAACCATCATACTTCGCTCATCCATGGACGGATCAAGAAGTTCACTGGGAGGATTGCCGGATTCCAGGGTTATGTGGCAGTTGATCCCGCCAAATCCCATGGCAGAAACACCTGCCCGCAATATTTCCGTGGGTTTGCGCTGCTCGCCTTGGAGAATAGGGTAAATTGAATGCGCCAGGGTGTTAAAAAGAGGATGCGGATCTCTACACGCGGCCGTGGGTGGAAGAATACGGCGGTTCACCCCCATGACTGCCTTGATGAATCCACCAGCTCCAGAGGCGGCCTTTGTGTGTCCGATGATCGATTTTAATGACGTAATACCGCAGAATCGTTCTGATTTTTTCTGGGAGACCTGGGCATCTTTCATGGCCAAAGCAATGCCCTCTAATTCGACCCGATCTCCAATTGCTGTTCCTGTTCCATGCCCTTCCAGGAAATTCAGATCTTCAATCCCGTAAGGGGCGCGGGCATACGCTCTTTTTAATACTCTGGCCTGTCCAGTGGCGTTTGGCGCTGTGATACCGGTTCTTTTGCCGTCCGAAGATATGCCCCAGCCATGGAGTATTGCATAGATGTTATCTTTATCCCTCCTGGCATCATCTAAACGTTTAAGGACAACGAAGCCGCAACCCTCGCCTGGGATAAATCCGCTGGCGCGGCGGTCATACACAGTCATATCATTCTTAGTCAGTGCTCCGGTCCTGGCAAACCCAACAAGTTCAAAAGGATCAAGGCTGATATCGACTCCTCCAGCTATAGCCAGATTCAGATCTTTATTCATTAATCCTGTGGCTGCAGTGGCAACTGCAATAAGGGAAGAGGAGCACGCCCCGTCAACAGTGTACCCTCCTCCACAAAGGTCCAGGAAGTTGCAGATACGTCCCGCGATGGTATTTGAAAGTCCGCCGGCCAATGTGTCTTCGTTCACAGATGGGAAAACAGATTTGTAGTAGTCTTTCAGTGCTGTCTCGATTTCCGCTGCCTGATTGTCGGAAAGATTCCTTGACTTGGCTGCGGCCCGGAAGGCGCGCTGGATATATGGCCATCGCAGCCGCATGGTATTAGAACGGGTCATCTCGCCGGTCAGGCTGTTTCCCACTATTACTCCCATGTGCTCACCAGGCAGGTCATCTTGGGAGTACCCAGCGTCTGTAATTGCTTCGATTGCTGTTTCCAATGCGAGCCAGTGCACAATATCTGTATTTTGGAAGGTAGTGTAAGGGATGCGCCTTGACGCCCAGTTAAAAATGAATCCGTCGATTACAGCGGCGCGTGAGAGATAGGTCTTGTCCGACTCGCTGCCGTTCGCATGGTAATAATCAGCTATGGGGAAACGCTGGTCTGGAAGTTGCCTGAACTGGCGGCGGCGCGCCAGGATGTTTTCCCATAGCTGCCGCGGATTGCGGGCGTCCGGATACCAGCAGGCCATCCCGATTACAGCGATTGGAGTGGTTGATGATTTATTTATCATAATAACCTATCATTCATTATAATTATTGGTTATAAAAGGTATTGTTGCCAAAGAACACGGTATGTGTCAAGCAAAACAAAAAGCGTGTAATAATATGAAATTTGCGATATAAAAGATGAGTACGAAATAAAAATACTGTAAAAGTTCACCACGGAACGACACGGAGTTTCACTGAAAAGTAAAAACAATGAGTAACTACTCAGGTTCACGGTTCCACTGTTCACGGTTCACTGTTCACGGTTAGAGAACGATGAAAATTGAACGGAAGATCAGAACAAAACCCAATTGATCAATTATCTCAAAACAACTCGCTTGAGAATGGGTTTATTTATAATTCAGTGTATTTCCGTGAAAATCCGTGGTGAACTATTACAAAATGCTTTTTCAGATGGAGTATGAAGATGATAAGCCCTCCAGGTTACCAGATCACAGATAGAATTTGTGAAAGTCTAAATACAGTGGTTTATCGAGGAAAGAGGGAGGCCGATAACCTGCCGGTTATTCTCAAGATCTTGAAAAAGGCTCATCCCACGCCGGATGAGCTTGCCAAGTACAGGCATGAATTCAGGATAACCGGTTTACTTCACCTCAAAGGTGTTATCAAGACTTATTCCTTAGAAGATTATGAGAACAGGCTGGCAATAATATTCGAGGATTTCAACGGGAAATCACTGGATAGACTGATGGCCGGCTCCAGGCTTTCCCTGGAAGAATCTCTTGCCATCGCCATAAAGATAGTGGATGCTTTGGGAAGGATACATGCTGCAAATATAATTCATAAGGATATCAATCCTGCCAATATTGTTATTAATCATGAAACAGGGGAGTTGAAGATAATCGACTTCGGGATTTCAAGCACCCTGTCCAGAGAAGAACCCGCTGTAAAGAATCCGAATATCCTCGAAGGTACACTGGCCTATATTTCGCCTGAGCAGACAGGAAGGATGAACCGCGTTCTGGATTACCGCACTGATTTTTACTCTCTTGGCGTTATCCTGTATGAGCTTATCTGCCGAAAGCTTCCTTTTGAATCCGATGATTTGCTCGAAATAATACATTCCCATATCGCAAAAGAGCCTGTAGCGCCGTACAGGCTTGATCAAAGAATTTACAGTGTTTTATCTGAGATTACAATGAAATTGCTGGCAAAGAATGCCGAAGATAGATACCAGAGCGCCTGGGGAATCAAGGCAGATCTTGAGGAGTGCCTGAGCCGGTTAAAGAATTCCGGCAGAATTGAACCGTTTTCTCTTGCCAGGCATGATATCTCTGACAGGTTCCAGGTTTTTCAGAAGTTGTATGGCAGAGAAAAAGAGATTGAAGTCTTGATGGAGGCGTTTGAGCGAACAGCAAGCGGAAGACGGGAAATTCTGATGGTGACAGGCAGTGCAGGCATTGGGAAGACCTCTATAGTCAAGGAAATTTATAAGCTGATAACCGCCCGAAACGGATATTTTGTCTCAGGCAAGTTCGACCAGTTCCATCGGGATATTCCGTACAAAGCCGTAATTGAGACATTCCAGGAACTGATAGATCAGATCCTGTCCGAGAGTGACACCCGGCTTGATCAGTGGCGGGAGAAGCTCCTGGCAGCTCTTGGTCCTAATGGACAGATTATCATTAATGTGATTCCAAATGTGGAACTGATCATCGGACCACAGCCTCCTGTGCCGAAATTGGGGCCTTTTGCGGCGCAGAACCGTTTCAATCTGGTTTTTCAAAACTTTATTCAGGCATTATGCCGGCCGGGTCATCCTTTGACCATCTTTCTGGATGATATGCAGTGGGCGGATTCTGCGTCCCTGAAACTGGTGGAACTGATGATTACAAATAGAATGGCAGAATGTTTTTTTCTTATCGGGGTGTATCGCGACAACGAGGTCGAGCCCGGGCATCCCCTGATGATTACCCTGAATGCAATTAAAAAAGAAGGCATTCCCATCAATCATATTACCCTCTTTCCTCTTGATATTGAAAATATTACTCAATTGCTCTCTGATTTGCTGCATGCTGATAAGGAAGCGACAAAGCCGCTGGCTGAACTGGTCATGCAAAAAACAGGCGGCAATCCCTTTTTTACAGAGATATTCCTGAAATCGCTTTATGAAGAAAAGCTGCTGAGATTTGTCCCACCAGCTCCGGGGGCCGGAAGAGGGGGATGGGCGTGGGACATGGCCGGAATTCAAACGCTTGGCATTACAGATAATGTTGTTGAGCTTCTGACAGGAAAAATACGGCAGTTCAGTAAAAACACTCAGCAGGCATTAAAACTGGGATCATGTATCGGGGTTCAGTTTGAGTTGCAGACACTCGCTGCGATCTGTAAAAAATCTATAGAAGAGACAGCGGCCTCACTCCAGGAAGCGGTTGCAGAGAATCTGGTGATGATTTCCGGCGACGCATACAAATTGATCGATCCGGATATCAGAGAACCGGCAATGGGGATAAGAGTTGAATACAGATTTTCGCATGATCAGATCCATCACGCAGCTTATTCTCTTATCAGTGAAACCGAAAGAAAGTTGATACATCAACAGACAGGTCAATACCTGCTTCGGATTATCCCGCCAGAACAGCGCAAAAAGAGGATATTTGATATTGTAAACCAGTTGAACTTTGGGTTGGAACTTATTGATTGCCAGGCTGACCGGAATGAATTGGCTAAGCTGAACCTTATGGCTGGGAGAATAGCCAAGCAGTCAGCAGCGTTTGAGTCGGCTTTTGTTTACCTGATGAACGGCATAGGACTACTTGGTGAGGACACCTGGAAGAGCGAATATGATATGTCGCTTGAACTATATACAGAAGCGGCTGAAGCGGCATATCTTTGCGCTGAGTATGCCTTAATGGAAGAGTTTGTTCTGTGTGTATTGCAAAGGGGAAAAGTGTTGCTGGACAGGGCAAGGGCTTATGAGATCAGGATCGAGGCATACAAGGCTCAATATAAGATGCAGGAAGCGATGGAAACAGGGTTGTTTATCCTCAAGGAGCTGGGGTTGAGATTTCCTGAAAAGCCGAACAGGTTGAACATCATGCTTGATCTCCTGAAAACAAAGTTGCTATTAGCCGGAAAGCGAATCAACAAACTGGTTGATTTAAAGAAAATGGATGATCCGGTCAAATTGGCATCCATGCGGATATTGAACCGCGCGGGCTCTGCCGCCTATTTTGCCGATCCTGATCTTCTCCCCTTCCTTGTATTGAGAACTGTCAGATTTTCGATCATATATGGGAATGCGCCTGT
>JAYEFW010000068.1:0-4959 GCA_034658795.1 Thermodesulfobacteriota bacterium | reverse complement strand
AACAGGGACTAACTGCTCAAAAGGAATTTAAAAAAGAACTGAGAAGCAGGGCTGCCTTTCTAATAAATGAGGCTAAAAACAAAGGACGGATAATTGTTGTCTTGGCGGGCCGGCCTTATCATATAGACCCGCTTATCAATCACGGCATTCCGGACATCTTAACCTCTATGGGGGTCGATGTTATCAGCGAAGATGCTGTTCCGGCAGATAAAGATCAGTCCCTCGCCGATGTCAATGTTCTTACTCAGTGGACCTATGCCAACAGACTTTATGCTGCGGCCGGCTGGGTCGGCAAAAATCATCAGGCCGAACTGGTTCACCTTATTTCTTTCGGCTGTGGCCTTGATGCTGTAACGGCAGATGAAGTAAGAGATATTCTCAAGAGGTATGGAAAGATTTACACGTCGATCAAGATGGACGAAATATCCAATCTGGGCGCGGTCAGGATCAGACTACGTTCCATGCTGGAAGCGGTGAGAGAAAATGCGGGCAGACCCAGGTACACAAAAGAAATCGAAAAGAAAACAAACTGTACCTTCATGCCGGAAGACAGGGAGAGAACTCTTATTGCCCCCTATTTTTCTCCATTTTATTCTCCGCTTCTTCCGGCTGCTTTCAAGCCTCTGGGCTATCGGCTCGATGTATTGCCGCCCCAGGATAAGGCATCTGTGGAATTTGGTCTTAAGAATATTAATAATGATATGTGCTATCCGGCAGTTCTTGTTGCAGGCGACATAATCAAGGCATTTCAATCCGGTAAATATGATCCGAAGAAGACATCAATAATCTTAACCCAAACCGGTGGCCAGTGCCGGGCATCCTCTTATGTTTCGCTTATCAGGAAAGGACTAACTGATGCAGGGCTGGAAGATGTTCCGATAATTGCCCTATCTAATGAAGATATCAATCCTCAGCCTGGATTTATTATCGATAAAAAGGAACTGATCAAACGGATGGCTCTGGGTGTAATTTTCACTGATCCTCTGACTCAGATGTACCTAACCACGGTAGTAAGGGAGGAGAATCGAGACGACTCAAAGGCCTTACACGCCAGGTATCTTTCGAAAATGGAGACAGGTATTGAGAGGGCGGATTATCATTACCTTCTTAACCTGCTGGAAAAGGCGGTAACAGACTTTAATAACGTTAAGGTTTCAGATCGGCCTGTTCCCAAAATAGGAGTGGTAGGCGAGATATTTGTAAAATATAACTTTTTTTCCAATGGAAACATCATAGAGTGGCTCTCCGACCAAGGGGTGGAAGTGGCGCTTCCCTGTTTGCAGAACTTTTTTGCCCAGAGGTTTGTTAATGAAGATTTTGATCAAAAGGCCTTTTTTAAACATTCTATTGTTGATAGCCTCAAACATAAGCTGATCTATATTTATACAAGATATCATCTTTTTCAGATAGAAAGGGTCATGCAGCAATTTCGTTTTTACAGAAAACCTTTTAATCTGAAAGATCTGGCTGAAATCACGGGCGAGGTGGTCAACCTGGCCAACCAGTTCGGAGAGGGATGGCTTTTGACTGCTGAGATGATTGCCATGCTCAATGAAGGGATCGGCAATATAGTCTGCCTTCAGCCGTTCGGTTGTATTTCAAATCATATTACCGGAAGAGGCATGGAGAAAAAACTTAAACAAATGTTTCCCCATCTGAATTTGCTTTCGCTTGACATGGACGCCGGGGCAAGCGAGGTAAATATTTTAAACAGGCTGCATTTCATGATCATTGCAGCCAGGGAGGAGATGGAGTATGGCGCTGAAGTGACAGCCGGATATGGAATAGACAGGCCATTTTTCAACTTCCACATTTGGCCAAAAAATACAGCTATTTTTGACAATTATGTGTCGCTTGAAATCGAGAAAGCAAAGGCATGGGTATCAGGGTTGAATTTGTGGAAAAAAGCGAGTAGTTTTATACGAAGATAATTGAGAAATACCAACATCAATCTTAAGTAGGTATGAATTATAGCGGAAAGTCAGATGTGGGTAAAATGCCAAGAGAAAATGGAACAGTACCAAGAGGGCATGGACATGGAACAGGTAAAGGCACAGGGCGAGGTGACAGTGGCCATGGCCGAAGAGGAGGTTTTGCGGCAGGACCGGGCGGTTATTGCTTTATCGTGATTTTATCCTTGCATATTTTGGGAAAAAAGTATCAAATGCACAAAACGGTTATAAAAAATATGTAGATTCGCTACCCGTTTTCTCCTCGCACAAGAAGAGGATTTGTTTGACTGAAAAACAGGGGAAACAGAAGAGATTTTGCCGATGCAAACAGACCTTTCCTTTCTACATGTTTCTGCGTTAACACTCCTTGGGACTGCTATGATTGTCGGGTTCTATATGGGCCGTGTTTCCCAGCGTATCAGCCTTCCGTCAGTTGTCGGCTATATGATTTTTGGAGTCATCCTTGGGCCGTCCATACTAAACATTATCGACGAACCCATGATTGAAGACCTGTCGTTTTTAACCGAGATCGCCCTTGGGTTTGTTGCTTTCACTATTGGTTCGGAACTCAGCTTGTCCTCTCTGAAGCGCCTGGGATCAGGTATCATCTCCATTATTTTTGCATCATCTTTTGGGGCCTTTTTTTTGGTTTTCGCCGCTGTATATCTTTTGACCCGCGATTTGCCCTTATCTATCATCTTTGGCGCAGTGGCCCCAGCCAGCGCTCCTGCAGGCACTGTTGCCGTTATTCAGGAGTGTAAAGCCAAAGGAAGCCTGACAAAGTCCCTTTATGCAATAGTGGGGTTTGACGATGGTCTGGCCATTATAATTTTTGGGTTTGGCGCCAGCTTCGCAAAGAGTCTCCTTATCAGAGAGGCTTCCGGTACCACCGCAAGCGTTCTCCCCACCCTGGTGACACCAATGGTGGAAATCGCCTTGAGTCTTGTAATGGGCGGAATCATCGGATTCCTGTTCTGTAAACTGGTGCTTAAGCTGCAAAAATCCCGAGATATCTTGATCATTCTTTTTGGAGTCGTTCTGCTGACCACAGGACTGTCAACACGCTGGCACATGTCTTTGATTCTGACCAATATGATGCTTGGATTTGTGCTGGTCAACAGCCGGCGAGAAGCGCTGGTGCAACGCGTAAGGGCTCCGCTACTTGAAATCATGCCACTGGTGTACATACTGTTTTTCTGTCTTGCCGGCGCAAACATGAAACTATCGGCTATTCCTGCTTTGGGAAGTATAGGAGCAGTTTACATACTGGGACGATCAGCGGGTAAGATTGGAGGAGCCCGTCTTGGGGCCTCATTTGGCCGCGTTGAGGAGAAAGTAAAAAAATATGTGGGCTTGGGTATTCTCTCCCAGGCAGGTGTGGCAATCGGTCTATCGCTCATTGTCAAGCAGGAGTTTTCTCAGCTCAACGTACAGTATAACCTGCCACACGCCGCGACAATTGCCGCTATAGTGCTTACCTCCATCACTTCGACCTGTGTTTTCTTTGAGATAATCGGCCCGATTCTTACGAAGTTTGCTTTAAAAAAAGCAGGCGAAATACCGGATGAGGCATCATAGTGAAGGGTGGATAACGCGGCTTTAAGGCAACAAGAGGAGGCAACATGGCAGGGGCAAAGGATAAAAAAAGTCTTGGTAAAATTGCCGATTTGATGGAGCAACTGAAACAGCGTAAAGTCCCTGTGGTCCCCATGCGAGCTACTGTCAGTGAAATCATTGATGCTTTTGCTGCGTCGGATCACTCGCGAATCCTGTACGTCGTGGATGACGAATGCAGATTCATAGGCGTCCTTTCCCTGGGAAATATGATCAGGCACGTTTTTTTCCATTACCACGATCCATCATCAATCGATTCTCGAAGTATCATAAACATGGTTGTCTCAGAAACGGCCGGCGACTTCATGCAAAGGGAACCAATGTTTGCCATACAGTCTGAGGACGTTGAAGACATACTCCAGCGCATGATCGACCACAACGTCAAGGAGATTCCCATCCTGGACGATGAAAAAAGGGTCGTAGCGGACATCACCATCGTTGATCTTCTCAAGTATTATAAGTCTGTCAAAGGGCCGGATTGATCTTCTGTTTGGCATAACCTCTCTCGGCTTATTAGTTATTTCCAGTTTTTATGGCATCTTATTGTTTTTTATGATTTATGGAATATGTTATGCTATGATCGATGGCAGCCAGAGGGCATTTGTGGTCGATTTAGCGCCGCAACATTTAAAAGGAACTGCATTGGGAGTATTTCATACAGCAATAGGGTCGGTTGCCCTTCCGGGCGGATATATCGCGGGATTATTATGGGATAAAGTAAGCCCTGAAGCCACATTTGGTTATGGTCTTATATTAGCGATAATTTCAGCGGTATCACTTGTATTTGTAAGGTAAGTGAGGAACTCTGGAAAATTGAAACACGAGTTGAAGATGAGAAGACGGAGAAGTAATATTAATCATTGAAAGGAGGAAAATTATGTTTGATATCATTAAAAAGGTCATGCTGACTGGAGTAGGATTGGCCGCCATGACCAAAGACAAGGTAGAAGACGTGGCCAGGGATCTCGCGAAAAAGGGGAAGCTGACAGAGAAAGAGGGAAAGGAATTAGTTGATGATCTGTTGAAAAAGTCGGAGAAGGCCAAAGAGGATCTGGAGAAAGATATCGAAAAAGTGGTAAAGGATACCATGAAGAAGATGAATCTTGCCGGCGCGGAAGAATTGTCAAATTTGACGAAACGAATAAAAAAACTGGAGCAGGCTTTGAAAGAAAAAGGCTCACAGAGCTGATGTTAAGCATCCGAAAAATCGGCATAATCGGCCGAGCTTACCGTCACCTGAACCGATACCGCCATATTCTTACGGTCTTGTTTAAATACGGCTTTGGGGATCTGGTGGACATTCTGAAGATCGAACAGTATCTTGAAATCGGTCTTCAGATGATTTCCAGAAAACGACGTGAGCAGGTCGAAAAACTCAGCAGAGCGGAACGGG
>JAYEFW010000067.1:0-18492 GCA_034658795.1 Thermodesulfobacteriota bacterium | reverse complement strand
TTTATTCAATTATTTCGCTTACCACTCCAGCACCCACAGTACGGCCGCCTTCCCTTATCGCAAACCTGAGTTCCTTCTCCATTGCTATCGGAGTTATCAGATCCGCCGAAATCGTTACATTGTCACCAGGCATCACCATCTCTATTCCCTCTGGTAAACTCAAAATTCCTGTAACATCCGTCGTCCTGAAATAAAACTGCGGCCGATATCCATCAAAAAACGGGGTGTGGCGTCCTCCCTCTTCCTTACTCAATATGTATACCTCTGCCTTAAACTTCGTATGAGGTGTTATCGTCCCGGGAATCGCTACTACTTGTCCTCGCTCAACTTCCTCTCGCTTCGTACCTCGTATCAAAAGCCCTATATTGTCTCCGGCACGTCCCTCATCAAGCAGCTTCCTGAACATCTCTACCCCTGTACAAACTGTCTTCATCGTCGGCCGGATACCTACTATCTCTACCTCATCTCCTACATGAATTATCCCTCGATCAACTCTGCCGGTTACTACTGTACCACGACCGGATATGCTGAATACATCCTCTATCGGCATCAAAAACGGCTTGTCTACATCTCGCTTAGGCTCAGGAATAAACGAGTCTATCGCATCCATTAACTCAAATACACACTTGGCCTCGTCGCTGTCAGGATCGTCGCTCT
Organism: Thermodesulfobacteriota bacterium; assembly: GCA_034658795.1. Lineage (GTDB taxonomy): Bacteria > Desulfobacterota > Desulfobacteria > Desulfobacterales > ETH-SRB1 > B13-G4. The sequence continues at coordinate 17,835 of JAYEFW010000067.1, read as the reverse complement.
CAAGCGCCTTTAACGCACTACCACGAATTATAGGGGTGTCATCCCCGGGAAACTCATACTTGTCCAATAACTCCCTAAGCTCTAACTCAACTAATTCTATAAGCTCCTCATCATCCACCATGTCACACTTGTTCAAAAATACTACTATCTGAGGAACGCCTACCTGACGAGCCAATAATATGTGCTCCCGGGTCTGAGGCATCGGACCATCATCCGCTCCTACTACCAATATGGCTCCATCCATCTGCGCAGCACCGGTAATCATGTTCTTTATGTAATCCGCATGGCCGGGACAATCCACATGTGCATAATGACGAGACGCTGTCTCATACTCAACATGCGCCGTCGCTATCGTTATACCACGCTCCTTCTCCTCCGGCGCCTTGTCTATCTCATCAAAAGGCACATAATCAGCCATGCCTTTCAATCCCATATGCTTCGTTATCGCCGCCGTAAGAGTGGTCTTACCATGATCTATATGACCAATAGTCCCTACATTGACATGCGGCTTGGTCCGCTCATACTTCTCCTTAGCCATATCACCGTCCTCCTAAAATTAACTCAAAACCGGCAACTGTTCACCAGCGATAATGAGCAAATGCTTTGTTTGCATCAGCCATTCTATGCGTATCTTCTCTTTTCTTGGCGGAAGCGCCTCTGTTATTAGCAGCATCTAATAACTCTCCGGCCAATTTTTTATCCATGCTCTTTTCAGGTCTTTTGCGTGCAAAACTTATAATCCATCTAATACCCAAAGCCGTCCGACGGGATGGTCTGACTTCTGTAGGTACCTGATAAGTTGAGCCACCTACACGTCGCGACTTAACTTCAATTATCGGCCTGACATTATCAATTGCCTTTTCAAAAATCTTGACTGGAGATTCATTTGTCTTTTTTTCAATGATATCCAATGCATCGTACAACATTCTCTCAGCTACGCTCTTCTTTCCATCCAGCATCATAGATTTTATGAATTTTGATATGAGCTTATTGCTATACTTGGAATCAGGTATAGTTATTCTCTCAGGCACTTCTCTTCTTCTTGGCATATCTTACACCATAATATTAAATTATTGTAAGCGTTCACGGAACGTTGAAATTAGAAATTTGGCCTTCATGCTTTTGTACTGTTCTTCCCAATTTCAAGTTTCCAATTTCAAGTTTCAAGCCGTGAACGGCTACAAATTATTTAGGTTTCTTTGCACCGTATTTTGATCTTCCCTGCTTACGGTCCTCTACCCCCAGTGTATCAAGAATACCCCTTACAATATGATACCTTACCCCTGGCAAATCCTTTACACGACCTCCGCGGACCAGAACTACCGAATGTTCCTGAAGATTATGCCCAATGCCGGGGATATAAGCTGTAACCTCTGCCCCGGTAGTAAGCCTGACCCTTGCAACTTTACGCAAAGCAGAATTGGGCTTTTTGGGTGTTGAAGTATATACGCGTGTACACACTCCCCTCTTTTGTGGAGCTCCCTTTAGAGCCGGTGTATTGGTCTTCTTTTTAATTCGCTTTCTGCCTTTTCTAACTAACTGGTTAATGGTCGGCATATTCTTCCTTATAATAGTATCTGTAAACGTAATTCACGTGTTGACAAAAAGAATTTATTTATCCGCATGGAACAAAATTGTCAAGCTTTTTATGTAAAAAATTTAGAGCCTGTCTGAAAATCATCTCCGTAGCAAAAAAGCGTAAAAGTGAGACAAAATTTCAGGCAGGCGCTTAAGGAACGTGGACGAATTAACTTCCTCAAGTAGGCGCACAGATTTGAGCTGTGATGCATAGTTGGGGATGTTAATTCGTCCACGTTCCTAAGTCGGGACAACTTCGGCATCACTGTATAAAGGCAACCCGGTACCTGCTGGGATAAGTCTGCCCATAATAACATTTTCCTTAAGCCCCAAAAGATAATCTTCTTTTCCTGCGATACTCGCATCTGTGAGGACTTTCGTTGTCTCTTGAAACGAAGCGGCAGAAATAAAACTTTCGGTACCGAGAGAAGCCCTGGTAATTCCAGAAATAAGCGATTCAGCCACAGCAGGTTTTCCACCTTTCTCAACCACCTCTTTGTTAGCATCCTCAAATCTTATTTTATCTACCTGCTCCTCATAAATAAACTCAGTATCACCGGTTTCAATGATCTTAACACGCCTCATCATCTGCCTTACGATTACCTCAATATGCTTGTCATTTATCCTCACACCTTGCAAACGGTATACTTCCTGAACTTCATCAACTATATAGCGAGCTAATGCAATATCTCCCTTGATATTCAATATATCCTGAGGTATCGCTGAACCACCAATCATAGGTTCACCTGCCCTTACATAATCTCCTTCATAAACATTTATGTGCTTGCCCTGTGGAATCAGATATTCCTTCTTTTCACCAACATCAACAGGAGTAATCGTTATTTTCTGCTTACCTTTTTTTGTTGCCTTGGAAATTGAAACATATCCATCGATTTCACTCAACACAGCTATTTCTTTTGGCTTGCGAACCTCAAAAAGTTCAGCAACCCTTGGAAGACCGCCAGTAATATCCTTGGTTTTGGTAGTTGCACGCGGAAGCTTTGTAATAACGCCGCCGGCATGGACATGATCACCTTCTTCAACAAGCAGAATAGCTCCCAATGGAAGCGCGTATCGCGCCAGCCCCTTTGAGCCTGGAAGTATAGCTGTTTTTCCATGTTTGTCTTTTATAGAAATTCTTGGACGTTCATCAATACTCTTTGATTCAATTATAGTGCGACTTGACTTTCCAGTTGCCGGATCAACCTTCTCCTGCATTGTTTTGCCGGATATGATATCTCCGAATTTTACGATTCCATCAATCTCTGTAATAATTGGTGTCATAAATGGATCCCACGTCGCTAAAAGATCTCCGGCTTTAACTTTTTGACCGTCTTTAACTTCAATGTGAGCGCCATAGATAACGGGAAACCGTTCTCGCTCTCGTCCGGCTTCACCAATAATGGCTATTTCACCGCCACGCCGATTCATAACAACAAATTCTTTATCAGCATTTTCTACAGTATTCAGATCAATAAAACTTACAGTCCCATCTACTCGAACTCTGATATCAGCCTGTTCAACTCTCCGGCTTGCTGTTCCACCAATATGAAATGTACGCATTGTAAGCTGAGTCCCAGGTTCACCAATAGATTGAGCTGCTAAAATGCCAACAGCCTGGCCTATTTCAACCATTGCGCCATGTGAAAGATCGCGGCCATAGCACTTGGCACAAATACCATGCTTTGCCTTGCACGTAAGAACGGATCTGATTTTGACGGTACTCACACCCGCTTCTTCAATCTTTTCTACAGCCTCCTCATCTATATCTCCTCCAGCTTTTACAAGCACTTCATCTGTGAAGGGATCAAGTATATCTTCCGATACAACACGTCCTAAAATACGCTCTCCCAAACGCTGGATAATCTCTCCGCCCTCCACAAGAGATTCAACCTCAACGCCCATCATTGTTCCACAGTCCATTTCCATAATCACACAGTCCTGAGCAACATCAGCAAGTCGCCGGGTAAGGTATCCTGAATTCGCTGTCTTTAATGCAGTGTCAGCAAGGCCTTTTCTCGCACCATGGGTCGAAATAAAATATTGAAGTACTGAAAGGCCCTCTCTGAAATTAGCAGTTATTGGAGTTTCTATGATTTCTCCTGATGGCTTTGCCATAAGACCACGCATACCCGCAAGCTGGCGCATCTGGTCTTTGCTGCCCCTGGCGCCTGAATCCGCCATCATATAAATTGGATTAAAACTTTCTCTTAAAATAGGCTTTTTTTTCTCGTCAAGAACAATTTTACCTTCTTTATTAACTACTGGAACCATTTTCATGGATTTCATCATCTCATCAGCAACATCGTCTGTTGCTTTTGCCCATATATCAACGACTTTATTATATTTTTCACCTTGAGTAATAAGGCCCTCGGTATATTGTCTGCTTATCTCAGCAACCTGTTTTTCAGCCCTCTTCAGAATTTCCCATTTTGCAGAAGGAATTATCATGGCATCAATTGAAATAGATAAGCCTCCTTCTGTTGAATATTTGTAACCGATATCCTTCAACCTGTCGGAAAGTATAACAGTAGCTTTTGACCCTAAATTCCTGTAAGCATAATCAACAAATTCACGTAGAGCTTTTTTATCCATTACTTTGTTGGCCGAATCAAAAGATATCTCGGGCTGCTTTTCTATAATTTCAAAAATATGATATGCGTCATCAGAATAAATTATATTGCTGATCTCCCCCTGCTTAAGAGAAAAGATTGTATTAACTTCTTCATCTTTTGCCTGATATATCCTCTTGAAGTCATCCTTTCTAAGCAAACCAAGAACACCTTCATTCTTTTTGTCGAGACTCTGTGAATATTGATGTACCATATCAACAAAGCTTGCTCCTTTTTGCAGCTTATCATAAACAGCTTGAGCCTCTTCTTCTGAAGTAACCATGATCTGACGCATTAACACAATGTTATCCTTAGGAAGGATTTCCCAAAGCAGAATACGTCCAACGGTTGTGTCAAATCTCTTTTTATTAATACGAACAGTAATTTTAGCATGGAGATCAACGGCACCTGCATCGTATGCGGAGCGGACTTCTTCCGGGCCGGCAAATCTCTTCCCTTCCCCTGCGCCTTCTTCAACCGCTCTTGTTATGTAATATATACCAAGGACTATATCCTGGCTAGGTACAATAATTGGACTCCCATTTGCAGGGGAAAGGATATTGTTGCTCGAAAGCATTAATATCCTGGACTCTATCTGGGCTTCGACAGAAAGGGGAATATGTACAGCCATTTGATCACCATCAAAGTCAGCATTAAATGCCGTACAAACAAGAGGATGAAGCTGTATGGCTTTGCCTTCAATAAGAATAGGCTCGAATGCCTGAATACCAAGACGATGGAGTGTAGGAGCACGGTTTAACATTACAGGATACTCTTTTACCACTTCATCCAGCGCATCCCAAACATCCGGGGTTCCTTTTTCTACCATCTTCTTGGCGCTTTTTACAGTAGAAACAAGTCCTTTCCGCTCAAGGCGATAATAAACAAAAGGCTTGAACAATTCCAAAGCCATTTTCTTTGGCAAACCACACTGGTGGAGTCTAAGATCCGGGCCAACGGTAATAACAGTACGACCGGAATAATCCACTCTTTTACCAAGGAGGTTCTGGCGAAAACGTCCCTGCTTGCCCTTCAACGTATCACTTAATGATTTTAAAGGTCTCTTGTTGGTTCCGGTAATAACTCTGCCATGCCGGCCGTTATCAAAAAGAACGTCAACTGATTCCTGCAACATTCTTTTCTCATTACGAACAATGATATCAGGTGCATTTAAGTCTATAAGTCGTTTTAACCGGTTATTACGGTTAATTACTCTACGATACAGATCGTTTAGATCGGATGTGGCGAACCTGCCGCCTTCCAGAGGAACCAATGGGCGCAAATCAGGGGGAAGAACAGGAATAACATCCATAATCATCCAAACCGGATTTAATCCGCTACGTCTGAAAGCATTTACTATCTTTAGTCGTTTAGATAGTTTTTGGCGCTTTGCAACTGAGCCTGTTGAACTAATCTCCTCTCTAAGTTCTTTGTATAAAGCATCAAGATCAATGCTCTCAAGTATTTTTTTAACTGCTTCGGCTCCTATCCCAGCTTCAAACTTTTCACCATATACTTCACGCACTTCGTAATATTTATCATCTGATAGAAGCTGACCTCGGCTAAGACCGGTATCTTTGGGATCAATTACGATATAACTATCAAAATATAATACTTTTTCAATATTTTTCAGAGTCATATCAAGCAAGTTGCCAAGCTTGCTTGGAAGGCTTTTCAAAAACCATATATGGGCACAAGGTGTAGCGAGTTGTATATGCGCCATCCTTTCCCTTCTGACCTTTGACTGAATAACCTCAACTCCGCATTTTTCACAAATAACTCCCCTGTGCTTCATACGCTTGTACTTACCACAATTGCACTCATAGTCCTTTGTAGGACCAAAAATTTTGGCGCAAAACAGTCCGTCTCGTTCTGGTTTGAAGGTTCGATAGTTGATTGTCTCCGGCTTTTTAATCTCCCCATGCGACCACTTTAGAATCTGCTCAGGCGATGCCAATCCAATCTTTATACCTTTATAATGCCTTGGATCCATAGGTTTGGCGAAGAAATCATATAGAGTTTCCATTTTACTCCCTTCCATAATTTTCGATCGTTAATCCTTCTCCATGAGGGTTATATCAAGACCCAAACTCTGCAACTCCTTTGTCAGAACCTTGAAAGACTCAGGTATGCCCGGTTCAAGCACGTTTTGACCTTTTACAATCTTTTCATACATACGTGTCCTTCCAGCCATATCATCTGACTTTACCGTTATAAACTCTTGCAGAGCATTAGCTGCTCCATAAGACTCCATAGCCCAAACTTCCATCTCACCAAGACGCTGACCTCCAAACTGGGCCTTTCCTCCGAGTGGTTGCTGGGTTACAAGTGAATAAGGACCAATTGATCGAGCATGTATCTTATCATCAACAAGATGATGAAGCTTCAACATATACATTGTACCAACCGTAATTTTTCCTTTGAAAGGGTCTCCTGTGCGCCCGTCATATAACGTAGTCTGTGCGGATGTACTAAGCCCTGCTTCAGACAGAAGAGTTTTGATTTCATCCTCACTGGCTCCATCAAAAACCGGGGTTGCCATGTGAACCCCTTCTCTATAATTATCTGCAAAATTATAAAGCTCTTTATCACCCATTTTATCGATCATGTCCTGATTTGATGAATCATTGAATATCCGCTTCATCTTGTCTCGCAGATCTTTAAACTTTTGCTCTTCAAGCAAAGTGTTAATCTGATCGCCAAGGCCTTTTGCAGCACAACCCAAATGAACTTCCAGAATTTGCCCTACGTTCATCCTCGAAGGCACACCCAAAGGATTAAGAACCATATCAACCGTCGTACCATCTTCAAAATAAGGCAGATCTTCCTGCGGAAGAATCCTGGAGACAACGCCCTTATTACCATGACGACCTGACATTTTATCACCAACTGAAAGCTTACGCTTCATGGCCACATAAACCTTAACCATCTTAATTACACCCGGAAGAAGATCATCACCCTTTTCGTATCTGCTCATTTGCCGCTCAAACGCTATTCTGCAACGCTCACGTTGTTCCCTGTATTGTGCAAGGACATCATGTACCTTTTCAGTCAGCGCTGAATCACTCAGAACAATTCCTTCAAGGTGAGCCACGGGAATCCCGGCAAGGATATTTGAATCAATTTCGCTGTCCTTTACGATCAATACTTTCTTGCCTTTTTTCAAGAGTGATTTGCATTTCTTGCCGACAAGCAACTTCTCTAATTGTTCACGAACAATATCTTCAATTACAAAAAGCTCATCATCCCTATCCTTTTTAAGAGCAGCCATCTCCTCATTTTCAATCAAACGTGCACGATCATCCTTATCAACGCCCCGCCTGGAAAATACTTTTGCATCTATTACTATACCTTCGACACCTGGTGGTACTCTCAAGGAAGTGTCTTTTACATCTGCCGCTTTTTCTCCAAAAATGGCTCGCAGAAGCTTTTCTTCAGGAGAAAACTGAGTCTCACCCTTTGGGGTGATTTTCCCTACCAGTATCTCTCCGGGGCCAACTTCAGCGCCAAGCATGATGATTCCACTTTCATCCAGGTTTTTTAAAGCTTCTTCTCCGACGTTAGGTATATCCCGTGTAATATCTTCTTTCCCAAGCTTAGTATCTCTGGCTACCACATCAAATTCTTCAATGTGAATGGACGTATATATACCGTTCTTGACAAGCCTTTCGCTTACAAGGATTGAATCCTCAAAATTATAACCACCCCAGGGCATAAAAGCTACAGTTACATTTTTCCCGACAGCAAGTTCTCCTTTATTTGTAGCAGGGCCGTCCGCAATTATATCGCCAGCCTTAACTTTCTGGCCTTTCATCACAATAGGACGGTGATTAAAGCATGTATTTTGATTTGAACGTATAAATTTTGAAAGATTGTAAATCGTGACATTCTTTTCAAGACCTTGGCCATTGCCTTCATCCATCATATCATCCGGATCATGCCGCAACACTATACGTAAAGCATCAACATCAACAACAAAACCATCCTTCTTTGCAACTATTGTAACGCCTGAATCTTTTGCAACTACTCCCTCAATACCCGTACCTACCAATGGAGCTTCATTTGCTAACAGCGGAACCGCCTGGCGCTGCATGTTCGATCCCATCAACGCTCTATTAGCATCATCATTTTCTAAAAATGGTATAAGAGAAGCCGAAACACTCACTAACTGGTTAGGAGAAACATCCATAAGTTCGACATCCTCCTTTTGAACAATCATAAACTCACCCGCCACCCGTGATGTTACAAGGGGATTAACATACTTCCCTTTACTATCGACAGGCGCATTAGCCTGAGCAATAGGATGTTCCCTCTCTTCAAAAGCGCTAAGAAACCTAATCTCATCAGTAGCGGTTGCATTCTTTATAACGTTGTACGGTGTCTCAATAAATCCAAATTCATTAACTCGCGCATAGGTGCTGAGTGAAACAATAAGGCCGATGTTGGGCCCTTCCGGAGTTTCAATAGGACATATACGGCCGTAATGTGATGGATGAACATCCCTAACCTCAAAACCCGCTCTTTCGCGGGTAAGTCCACCCGGCCCAAGGGCGCTGAGTCGTCGTTTATGTGTTGTTTCTGAAAGAGGATTAGCTTGATCCATAAACTGGCTTAACTGGCTGGTACCAAAAAATTCTTTAACAACAGCGGAAACCGGTTTTGGATTGACCAGGTCATGAGGCATAAGAGCATCAACCTCCTGCAGGCTCATCCGCTCCTTAATGGAGCGTTCCATGCGAACAAGTCCAATTCGATACTGATTCTCGAGGAGCTCACCCACAGCTCGCACCCTTCTATTCCCGAGATGATCGATGTCATCAACAACTCCTTGTGTATCTTTAAGTTTTACAAGGGTTTTTGCTGTTAGAAGTATATCTTCTTTTCTGAGAACATTTAAATCAATCGGAGCGTCAATCCCAAGTCGCAAGTTAATTTTCAAACGCCCCACTTTAGAAAGGTCATAATATGTTGACCTGAAAAACAGGTTGTCAACAAAATCCTGAGCGACCTCAGGTGTAGCAGGATTCCCAGGCCTGAGTCTTTTGTAAATTTCAATGAGTGCTTCTTCTTTTGTTTCAACTTTGTCCAGTAAAAGTGTCTTGCTAATAGAATCGCTGCTGGATATACCATCAATAAAAAGTACATCAAATTCAGTTATGCCAACGTCGCTTAACTTTGAAAGTGCCTCATCATCAACTACTTCGTTGGACTTTACGATAGGCTTTTCGCTCTTTGGATCGTTTATTGTGTATGCAAATACTTTACCTAAAATATCTTCAACATTTAAAGGTATCAATTCCATGTCGGCGGATTTCAGCCTGCGGATTGAGGTTTTAGTAAACATACGCCCTTTTTTGACAATAACTTCATCTTGTTTGGGAGCTTTAATATCCCTGCTTGCACGCTGTCCAACAAGGAAATTCTCATTGAATCTCTTGTAAAAATGTTTCCTGCTGACAACTATTTTTTCAGTTTCATAGAAATAGTTCAGCAGGTCTTCTGTTGTATATCCAAATGCCTTGAAAAGAATCGTAACAGGGAACTTTCGTCTTCTATCGATCCTGATATAAACGATATCCTTAGGATCTATCTCCAAATCTATCCATGAGCCTCGCACCGGAATGATTCTGGAAGTGTATATAATCTTGCCGCTTGAATGCGTCTTTCCCTTGTCGTGATCGAAAAATACCCCGGATGAGCGGTGGAGCTGACTAACAACAACCCGTTCCGTCCCATTTATAATAAAGGTGCCTTTTTCGGTCATCATGGGAATAGTTCCAAAGTAAATTTCCTGTTCCTTTATATCCCGAATATTGGAAACTCCCGTATCTCTATCTAAATCGTACACTACGAGTCTGACCGTGATACGAACAGGTATCTCATATGTCATGCCTCTGTGTATACACTCTTTAACTCCGTGTTTAATCTCGCCGAATCTGTAAGATACAAACTCAAGGGAAGCACTTCCGGTAAAATCTTTTATCGGAAAAACAGAACTGAATACTGCCTGAAGCCCGATATCCTTACGTTTTTCCGGAGAAATATCCATTTGTAAAAAACGACTAAAGGATTCTCTTTGCACCCCAATAAGATCTGGTATTTCAACAATTTTTCTTATCTTGCCGAAGTTTTTCCTTATACGCTTTGTTGCCAAAGGCTTTTCCGACATAGTATCTCCAATATTAAATTACTACCTAAATTGAGCGATTTTTTACTCGACCTGCACCAACCTCTTGCGCATCAAAATCTTGGCACATTTCTTCGCAAAAAATCACTCAACTCAGGTATTAGGGGGTTATTTGCCCTTGGTCCGTTGTAATAATTTATTTACCACAACGAACCGCTAATGCGCCGACGATCGAAGGCTATCCCTTTTTTATTACTTTAACTCGACCTGGGCTCCAGCTTCCTCAAGCTGGGCTTTTATCTTTTCAGCATCCTCTTCAGCTATTCCTTCTTTAACGGGCTTTGGAACATTATCCACTAAAGTTTTGGCATCCTTGAGTCCGAGACCGGTAATTGCTCTGACCTCTTTGATAACCTGAATCTTCTTGTCACCAAAAGCTGTAAGGATAACATCATATTCTGTTTTTTCCTCTGCTTGAGCGCCACCGGCTTCACCAGCAGGAGCGGCCGCCATCATTGCAACAGGAGCAGCCGCAGAAACACCAAATTTTTCCTCCATTTCCTTAACCAGTTCAGACAGCTCAAGCACTGACATATTTGCTATAAACTCAATTACATCTTCTTTGGTAATATCCGCCATTTTATATTTCCTCCAGTTTTTTCAAAATTATCTATACAGTAGAGGCGCGGCGCACCGTGCCTCTACTATTATTTTTATGCAGCTTCTTTCTGCTCCTTTATTGCCTGCAAAACATTCAATAGTTTTACAGGTATATTATTAAGAGCTACAACAAGAGAAGTCGGGACCCCGTTTAATACTGAAAGAAGCTTGCCCAGCAGTACTTCTTGCGAAGGAAGCTCTGACAGGGCCTTGATTGCACTTAGATCCAGCACCTTGCCATCCATTACACCGGCCTTTATTTCAAGTTTTGCATTATTCTTTGCAAACTGCATCAAAACTTTTGCAGGAGCAACCGGATCATCACAACTTATGGCAATTGCGATAGGGCCTTTAAAATTTTCAGCAATCAACGATACATCAGTATCTTCCGAAGCTCTGACAAGAAGCGAATTTTTGGCCACCTTATATTCAACATCAGCTTCCCTGAGCTTTCTGCGCAATTCATTAATAGTAGTTACATTAAGTCCTTTGTAATCAGTAACTATTAAAACCTTGGACTTCGAGAATATTTCACGAAGATTTTCTACAATTTTTTTCTTTTCATCTATTTGCACGAATTTATTACACCCCCTTCCTCAAGCTGTAAAAAACCGGAGGCAACAACTTTATCTCAAAACCATCTCGGTAGGCCAGCTATGCCGATTAAACACAAAAGTGTGCGCCTACGGTCTTTGACAGTAATTTTATTCAATTAGTCAGATTTTTTTATTACTCGGAAAACAAATTCAACCTAAGTTGAGCAATTTTTTGCGAAGAAATGTGCCAAAATAATCGACTAAAAAACCAAGGCTCGTATTCTCGAAAATAATTATGTTATTATTTCCTTTATACTTGCCGTATCTATCTTAATTCCTGGGCCCATAGTAGTCGATATGGCGATACTCTTAATATAGGTACCTTTGCTGGAAGCAGGCTTGAGGCGTAAAATTGTTTCTAAAAATGCAGTAAAATTCTGAACAATCTTATCTACACCAAATGAAACCTTACCCATAGGAACATGAACTATACCTGCTTTTTCTACCCTGAAATCTATTTTGCCGGCCTTAAGCTCATTAACCGCCCTAGCGATATCAAAAGAAACTGTTCCTGTTTTTGCATTAGGCATAAGCCCTCTTGGACCAAGAATTTTCCCCATCTTTCCTACAGAGCCCATCATATCAGGTGTGGCAACGGCTTTATCAAAACCCAACCATCCGCCTTTGATCCTCTCTATCAGATCATCATTGCCCACAAAATCCGCACCCGCATCAAGCGCTTCTTGTTCCTTCTCTCCTTTAGCAAATACCAAAACCTTGACTTCCTTTCCAAGGCCGTTTGGTAAAACTACCGTCCCACGAATCATCTGATCCGCATGCCGTGGATCAACACCAAGGCGTACAGCTACATCAACGGTTTCATCAAATTTGGCATACGATGAATCTAAAGAGCTTTTCACAGCTTCGGTATAATGGAATCTTGACTCGGCATTAATTTGCTTTCTTGATTTTAAGTATTTTTTACCTCGCTTCGGCATATTTTATAACGAACTCCTTTTCTATTTAGTGCCTTAACGAAAACTGCTATTTTCCCCAATTTCTGCGTCAAGCGCAAATTTTAATCCTCAAAATACTCAATGTATTCCTGCGGTTAAAATTTGCGCCTTCCTTGAACTTGGAAAAACTATCTATTTTTCGTTCGGACACTATTTAACCAATCACTATTCCCATGCTTCTGGCTGTTCCTTCAACTATCTTACAGGCAGCATTTAAATCATAGGCATTTAAATCAACCATTTTCTGTTTGGCTATTTCCTCAACCTGCTGTCTGGTAACCTTGCCTACTCTTTCACGCTTTGGATCACCGGCTCCCTTCGCTATCCTTGCAGCTTTCTTTAATAGTACGGCTGCGGGCGGCGTCTTGGTAATAAATGTAAATGTTCTATCCTGATAGACAGTTATAACAACAGGTATTATCATCCCCTCATCATTAGCTGTCCTGGCATTAAACGCCTTGCAAAAATCCATTATATTAACTCCCTGTTGCCCCAATGCAGGTCCGATTGGAGGAGAAGGATTAGCTTTGCCAGCGACAACCTGTAATTTTATCTGCGCAATAACTTTTTTTGCCATTTGTACTTTCTACTCCTAATTATTATTAATATTATATAGACTTTCAGGCATCCTTCATTCATCAGTTTACACTTTTTTAGAAAAAGCGTGTATTATTGAATTGAATGCCGATGTCAAAACTGGAAATTAGAAATTTGAAATTAGGTAACGCATCTACATCTTTGTATTTTTTCCAATTTCTATTTTCAAATTTCACTGCCAAAATACAAGATTAACAAAGTGTAAGCTACTTTTGACTTGTCGTGAAGGATGCCGACTTTCAGATAATTAATTTTACAAGTCCAGAAGGAGAAAGGCCTATTAGTTATACGTCAACAACTGATAACACAGTGAAATTATTTATCTGAAAGTCTATAGCTTTGCAACTTGAACAAATTCCAACTCTACCGGCGTTGAACGGCCGAATATAGTCACCAGGACTCTTATCTTACCTTTTTCGTGATTAACCTCGTCCACTATTCCGTTAAAATTCGTAAAGGGTCCATCTATTACACGGATCTCATCCCCAGCCTCGAAAAAGAATTTCGGCTTTGGTTTCAGCCGACCAGCTTCCATTCTGCTTAAAATTTTTTCAGCCTCTTCATCGGAAAGAGGAGTCGGATTTTCTCTTCCCCCTAAAAATCCTGTAACCTTGGCTGTATCATTAACGATATGCCAGGTTTCCTCATTAAGTTCTATCTTAACCAAAATGTACCCGGGATAAAATTTACGGGATGATTCCTTTCTCTTCCCCTTCACAAGTTCAACTATCTGCTCAGTTGGGACCAGCACCTCGCCGAATTTATCAGAATGAGGGGAGGAAGCTATTCGTTCTTCCAAAGCAATTTTGACTTTGGTTTCAAAACCCGAATAAACATGCACTATATACCATTTAAGAGCCACTTTTTTCTCCTCATTCTATTTAAGGACCACACCTATCAAACTTGACAAACCAATATCGACTATCCCTAAAAAAAATGATATTATCATAACAAGAATTATAACTACCAGCGTGGAACCTATAGTTTGCTTGCGTGTGGGCCATGTTACCTTGTTAAGCTCAACCTTAACCTCCCTTAAAAACTGTAAAGGCTTTTGTAGAGGCCCCGCAACAAAAAGCCTGTCAAAGAAATTTCCTTCAAGTTTTTTTGACTCAGACCTGGCAGTACTCGAAGATTTCTTCAGGGATAAAGTTTTTGCTTTTTTTATGCCCCTGACAGAATCCAATATTAAACCTGTCTTTGAGGAAGCAGCATCAATTTCTGCCTTAGATGATGATACTCTATCGACACTTTGCTTTTTCTTTTTTTTGCCGGTAAAAGTTTTTTTTCTTTGTAACCTTCCCATTATATACCCAAAAAGTGCAAAAATCTCAAAGTCAAATCAATTAAGGACATCTTTCATCCCCCTAAGCTTCGAGATCTAATTATTTTTTAAATTTATCTGGCAGGCCAGGAGGGATTCGAACCCCCAACACCCGGATTTGGAGTCCGACGCTCTACCGTTAGAGCTACTGGCCTGCATAATCCTGAATTTAACTTGTCAATAATATTATCGATCACAAATTCGGATAAAGGTTTTATTTTGTCTCCTTATGCGGAGTATGTTTTCTGCAAAACCTGCAATATTTATTGAATTCAAGCTTATCCGGTGTTGTCCGTTTATTTTTTGTTGTAGTGTAATTTCTTCTCTTGCATTCACTACACGCAAGGGTAACAATTATTCTCACCAGCCTACTCCTTTATTCAATTATTTCGCTTACCACTCCAGCACCCACAGTACGGCCGCCTTCCCTTATCGCAAACCTGAGTTCCTTCTCCATTGCTATCGGAGTTATCAGATCCGCCGAAATCGTTACATTGTCACCAGGCATCACCATCTCTATTCCCTCTGGTAAACTCAAAATTCCTGTAACATCCGTCGTCCTGAAATAAAACTGCGGCCGATATCCATCAAAAAACGGGGTGTGGCGTCCTCCCTCTTCCTTACTCAATATGTATACCTCTGCCTTAAACTTCGTATGAGGTGTTATCGTCCCGGGAATCGCTACTACTTGTCCTCGCTCAACTTCCTCTCGCTTCGTACCTCGTATCAAAAGCCCTATATTGTCTCCGGCACGTCCCTCATCAAGCAGCTTCCTGAACATCTCTACCCCTGTACAAACTGTCTTCATCGTCGGCCGGATACCTACTATCTCTACCTCATCTCCTACATGAATTATCCCTCGATCAACTCTGCCGGTTACTACTGTACCACGACCGGATATGCTGAATACATCCTCTATCGGCATCAAAAACGGCTTGTCTACATCTCGCTTAGGCTCAGGAATAAACGAGTCTATCGCATCCATTAACTCAAATACACACTTGGCCTCGTCGCTGTCAGGATCGTCGCTCTCAAGCGCCTTTAACGCACTACCACGAATTATAGGGGTGTCATCCCCGGGAAACTCATACTTGTCCAATAACTCCCTAAGCTCTAACTCAACTAATTCTATAAGCTCCTCATCATCCACCATGTCACACTTGTTCAAAAATACTACTATCTGAGGAACGCCTACCTGACGAGCCAATAATATGTGCTCCCGGGTCTGAGGCATCGGACCATCATCCGCTCCTACTACCAATATGGCTCCATCCATCTGCGCAGCACCGGTAATCATGTTCTTTATGTAATCCGCATGGCCGGGACAATCCACATGTGCATAATGACGAGACGCTGTCTCATACTCAACATGCGCCGTCGCTATCGTTATACCACGCTCCTTCTCCTCCGGCGCCTTGTCTATCTCATCAAAAGGCACATAATCAGCCATGCCTTTCAATCCCATATGCTTCGTTATCGCCGCCGTAAGAGTGGTCTTACCATGATCTATATGACCAATAGTCCCTACATTGACATGCGGCTTGGTCCGCTCATACTTCTCCTTAGCCATATCACCGTCCTCCTACCCTGATTTGTTGCAACAACTTATTACAACAGTTTATTGTCTTTTAACCATCATAAGACCGCCACAAGACTAATTCTTACAAGCTTGGCCGCCTTCTATAAATCCATTATTGCATGATGAAGCCCACGACCGGAATCGAACCGGTGAACCTCTTCCTTACCAAGGAAGCGCTCTACCGACTGAGCTACGTGGGCACTAATATTTTTATTATGACTCCATTTAATCTTGATTTGCCAATTAACAGCTTCTCTGAATACCTTATAAATTTAAGGAAAGGCTACGAAATTTTGGTTTGGAGCGGGAGACGAGACTCGAACTCGCGACCTCCAGCTTGGAAGGCTAGAGCTCTACCAACTGAGCTACTCCCGCTTAAATTAAATATTCAATTATCATTCTCCATAAGAATTAAGCCATAGAAATAATAATTAAGTTTCCTCAAAAACGCAGAACGCTGTAAGAGTTACGCAGGAAGCCATGTAGTTCATTGTCGATCCCGATATCAAACCGAAATCTCCTACATACGACTTGCTTTGAGGTGGTGGTGGGGGGAGGATTTGAACCTCCGAAGGCTTCGCCGACAGATTTACAGTCTGTTCCCTTTGACCACTCGGGAACCCCACCTTAGTCGTTTTCATACAGAATAAAAAATTTCCGCTATTAACCGTGAAGCCAGCGGAGGGACTCGAACCCCCGACCCACTGATTACAAATCAGTAGCTCTACCAGCTGAGCTACGCTGGCATATTAAAACCTTGTAAATAGTGCCTGAACGAAAACTGCTAATTTTCCCAATTTCTGCGTCAGGCTTAAATTTTAATCCTCAAAATACTCAATGTATTCCTGTGGTTAAAATTTGCGCCTTCCTTGAACTTGAAAAAATTTTCTAGTTTTCATTCGGGCACTAAATAGACTTTCAGATAAAAAATTTCGCGCGTTATCATTCGTCGAAGTATAACTAATACGCCTTCCTCCTTCTGGCCTTGTGAAATTAATTATCTGAAAGCCTATAGTTAATTCAAATTATTACAATATAATTTTTAAAAACCAGCATGTTTTTAAAAAAAGAATATAATTAACTGTCTCTTTTATAAATATCAAATTCTATTATTAGGCATAATTTATAATTAAACCATGTTATGATTAAATATTAAACTCTTTTATGGTAATATCATCTTTTTTCTTTTGATTTTAAGCCTAATTGTTATAGATCTTCTGTGCAGAGATAAAAATATTAAAAACATCTGCCTCAATTAAGCATCCAGCTTTATCTGACGCAAAAAAATTGATGACAACTCGGCTAAAAATAAAGGCTAAATTTTAATCAACATTTTTATCTTTACAAAATCAATCAATTAACTAAAACCTTGACAAAGATATACATTATTGTGTAATCGAACAAAAATACAACAAAAAAAATATTTTTTCTAACATCATATCTTAATTTAAATGAGGTCTAAATTGATAAATTCACGCATAATTTTTGTATCGGCTTTAATACTATTTTTATTATGCGGATGCGTCCAAAGGTTGCAAAAGACTTCCGTTCACCAGCATAACAATTCTGCCACAAAGCCAACCCATAAGGCAGAGAATGCAACTAATAAACCTGCCATCATTAATCTTGCCGAAACCAATCATGGCAAATCAGAGGTTAAAAACGATGAACATGCAGTAAATAATTCAGGAAGGATAAAAGTACAATCTGTTCTTGATGAAGCTCTCGGCTTTTGTCAGGCAGCCCAGGATTTCTGGCAAAAAGGAGAGCTTGAAAATGCTCTTGAGGCTCTTGATCAGGCATATT
>JAYEFW010000066.1:0-5020 GCA_034658795.1 Thermodesulfobacteriota bacterium | reverse complement strand
TGATAATAATACACGACTGCTGGTTCAGGGAATAACAGGAAAAGAAGGCCGGTTTCATACTAATAAATGCATTGCCTATGGTACAAATGTAGTGGCAGGGGTAACTCCCGGCAAGGGCGGCCAAAAAATGGATGACGTGCCTGTATTCAATACTGTTAAAGAAGCCATGGAAAATACAGGTGCAAACTGCAGCATGATTTTTGTCCCGGCAGCTTTTGCCGTGGATGCTATTCTGGAAGCTGTAGATGCCAGAGTCGAGTTGATTGTTGCTATAACAGAAGGCATCCCTGTCATGGACATGATCAAAGTCAAAAATTATATGAAAAACACAAAGTCCCGCCTCATCGGTCCCAACTGTCCCGGAATCATCACACCCGGCCAATGCAGGGTCGGCATCATGCCCGGCCATATACACAAACAAGGCGGCCCCATAGGTGTTGTATCCCGATCCGGAACCCTGACTTATGAAGTAGTAAATCAGTTGAGCCTGCATGGAATCGGCCAAACTACCTGTATAGGAATTGGCGGCGACCCGATAAATGGAACCAACTTTATAGACTGCCTTGATGCCTTTGAAAGGGATCCAGACACCAAGGGAATCGTTATGGTCGGGGAGATAGGCGGCAGCGCAGAAGAAGAAGCATCTGAATTTATCAAAAAACATGTAACAAAAAAGGTTGTCGGATTTATTGCCGGTTTAACTGCGCCGCCAGGAAGACGCATGGGACATGCAGGTGCAATCATCAGCGGCAGCAGCGGTACGGCCCAAGCAAAGATTGCAGCAATGAAAAAAAGCGGTATTTATGTCTGCAAAGATCTTGGTTCGTTTGGAGAAATGTGCGCTGAAGTATTTTAATACAAAATCAAAATGTTAACTTTTCCAACATGACAATCTTATCTGCCTTGCAATACCTTCTGAAATTATTGATATGATGGTTCATAAGCACGGTTTTCCCTTTGGATTCCATTTTCGGAATACGCAATAATACGCAACTAATAAATAAAATTTATTGCGCTATTTTGTTCAATATCGTATACCCAGAAATTTGAAAACTCAAATATGAGATTAACCAGAGGCAGCGGGCATTTAAATTTAAGAACGTCTGAAACTCGTGCATAAGTGAGCCTAAAGAAAAAAGAGTATTAATATCAGTTAGAAAAATAGAACGTTATGGCTTGAGTTTTCAAATTTCTGATACCTAAATCCTGCAAATTTTGCTTTTTGCAAAAGTCTTGTTTTGACGAAGGATTCGCGTGCTCTCTTTTACCCCAAGCAAAAAAATGGAAAACAGACTGAAAATTCTCCAGGGGTTACTCGCTGAAACATATAAAGACCTGGAGGCCTTATCTCCTGATGAGACGAAATATATTCATCGTTGTGCCTTTATCGGTAATATCGGGGCTTCAACCAGAATAGAAAACGCTGTTCTAACCGACCAGGAAATCGAATGGGTCGATACCACTTTGAATGACCATGGCAAGGCAACCGCTTTTGAGGAGAAAAAATCTTTTATTCTGGACAAGCTTTCAAAGGATAGAGAACGAAGTGTTGAAGAGGTAGTTGGTTGCCGACAAGTGCTGACAACTGTTTATTTACAAGCCGATGAACTTTTCCCTCTATCAGAAGTTACTATTCGTGGACTTCATCATGATTTACTCCGGTACTATCCTAAAGCATCAAGTTATGCAGGAGGATACAAGACAGCACCGAACAGAGTTGTCTCTATCAATCACAAAACCGGAGAGGAACGTGTAGTATTAGACCCCTCTCCTCCCGGCATTATAACAGCGACTGCCATGACAGAGCTGACCAACTGGTATAATACCGCAATCCAGGACTATCCGTGGGCCATATTAGTTGCCACTGAATTTGTATTTCGTTTTCTGGCTATCCACCCATTCCAGGATGGGAATGGGCGACTGGGACGCGCTCTTTTTATTTTGGCTTTATTCCACTCCGGCGATAAATATCTGACGAGTATTACGCCCTACATTGCTATTGATCGCCACATTGAGCAAAACCATACACTTTATTATTCCATCCTTCACCAATGTTCGGAAGGCAAGTTTAAAGCAGACCACACACAGTACAAATTAGAGCCGTTAGCCTGGTTTTTCATCAATATTCTGGAATCTTCTTTAGCCGATATTGAGATTTATCGTAAGCGGTATAACAACCTGCAAAAGCTTTCGGAATCAGCATCGACTGTTTTGAACTGTTTTAGATCCAGTCCGGAAAAACGTCTGAAGGTTGGTGATATCGTAGAAAAGACAGGCATTCCTCGCCGGACTATACAATATGCTCTTAAGACACTTACAAAACAAGAATTACTCCAGATACTGGGACGGGGTGCTGGGAGCCGCTATCAACTTGTGTTTTGAGATAATAAGAAAGGAATGAAGACGCTGGTGAAATTGGGAGGTTGCTGTCAGGATATACAAGGATGCCGGCATTGAATTTAAGGTGGTGTGAAAATGGAGGAAAGCATGAGTGTTTTTAAAAACGGTAGCGTGTGGCTGAAAGCTGATTTTCACCTTCATACAAGAGCTGATAAGGGATTTGACTATGATGGTGATGAAAATAATTTTGTGAAAGCCTATGTTGATCAGCTTAAATCAGAAAACATTGGCGTCGGAGTTATTACCAACCATAATAAGTTTGATAAAGATGAATTCAATAAACTGAGGAAACAGGCTGCAAAAAACAATAGTTACCTTTTGCCTGGCATTGAATTTTCTCTCAAAGAAGGCATCCACATATTAATCGTATTTAATGACAAATGGTATAAGGGGCATGAAAATAATATTCAGGACTTTTTAAACAGTGCTTTTTACGGAATTGCTAATGCCGATATACCGCCATATCCGAATTCAAATTGCGACTTAAATGAAACAGTAAATATGCTGGACCAAATAGGCCATGATTATTTTATTGTAATGGCGCATGTTGACGCTGACAGCGGTCTTTTTAACGTTCTTTCAGGAAGGACGCTTGATGCTTTTGTACAGGATGAATCCTTTAACCGTGTTTTGGCAGTGCAGAAAAGTGGAAACAGAGACAATTACGACAGATTATGCTCATTAGCGGACAGACAGTTAGCTTGTGTTGAGGGTTCTGATAATGCAGAAAAAGGCATTGATGCAATTGGAAAAGGAAGAATTACATATATAAAAATTGGTGATTTTAATTTTGAAGCGATAAAATATGCGCTGACAGATATAAACGATCGGATAAGGCCAAAGGAAAAACCAGTAACAAACAATTCATATATTAAATCAATTTCTTTTGAGGGGGGTCTTCTTGACGGAACGGGAATTGATTTTTCACCAGAATTGAATAATTTTATCGGTATCAGGGGTAGTGGCAAATCATCTGTTCTTGAAATACTTCGCTACACACTTGGAATTTCATTAGGCAATCAGGCAAGTGACAGAGAATATAAAAACAGCCTTATTGAGCATGTGTTAAAAAGTGGCGGCAAAGTAATAACTATAGTTGTTAATGAACATAAAAGGGAATACCGAATCGAAAAAATATATGGTCAAAAGGAAGATATTTATGAAAATGGAAACCGTATAGACGTTCCATCTATTGATACTGTATTTAAAACACCGGTTTATTTCGGCCAAAAAGACCTTTCTAATAAAAATATTGATTTTGAAGCAGACCTCGTTAAGAAGCTTATTGGAAACAAACTTGAAAATATCAAATCAAAAACATCCAGTAAAATTGCGGAAATTGAAAATATTATCACAGCTTCTAAAAAGCTTGATAATATTGATGAACTAAAGAAAGAGATAAATGAAGTTGTCGAGAAGGCAAAATGCCGGATCGCTGTGTATAAAGAGAAAGGGGTTGAAGACAAACTGCGTCAGCAGAGCCGATTCGATTCCGATATCTCAAGATTTAAGGAATCTTTAAGTGAAATATCAAAGTTTAAAAATGAAATTGAATCGTTGATAAATGACTACGCAACTTTTTTTAATCAAACCGGTTTTGAGTCCGAAGAAAACAAAGAAATATTTAGCAAAGCTGATAACTTGTTCAGGCAGTTTGCAATTGAATTCAATAAATTAAATGAAATCAAAGCAAATACTTCAAAATATGAAAACGCATTTATTGAACTTTTCAACAAATTAAATGAAAAAAAGGAAAATCTTAAAGAAGATTTCGCTAAAATTAAAAGAGAAATGGACATCCCAAACCTTAATCCTGATGACTTTCTCAAACTTAATCGTCAAATTGAAATATCCAGATTAAAGCTTATTGAGATAGAAAAGTCTGAAAAGAAAAAAACTGAATATAATACTTCTTTAAACGAAAAAATATCCGAACTGAATAAGTTATGGCATGAGGAATATAAAATACTGAAAAAAGAGGTAAAGAGAATTAATGAATACGAAAATTCACTTTCAATTACGGTTGAATACAAAGGAAGAGATGATAAATTTTTAGATAAACTCAAGCAAATTTTTAAAGGAAGCGGTATAAGAGAAGCAACTTATAATTCAATTAAATCATCATACACAGATTTTATTGAAATATACAGAGATATGAAAAATCTGAATTCAAATCTGAATATAAGTGAAAATTTATTAGCTGAATTTAACAAGCGGTTTGAACATAATATTTTTAATTTAATTTCATTTCGCGTGGAAGATAAGTTTACAATTAACTATAATGACAAACCGTTAAAAGACCATTCTCTCGGACAAAGAGCAACAGCGCTGATACTATTCCTTCTTGCTCAAAAAGAGACTAATGTGTTGATAATTGATCAGCCGGAAGATGATTTGGATAACCAGACGATTTATGAAGATGTTATAAAGGCGATAAAATCTTTTAAAGGCGATATGCAGTTCGTTTTTGCAACACATAATGCGAATATTCCGGTTCTTGGCGACAGCGAAAAGATACTCTCATGCAAATATTCGGAATCAAAAATAGAAGTTCATGATGGGACGATTGACAATTATGACACACAGAAACAAATTGTTACAATAATGGAAGGCGGAGAAG
>JAYEFW010000065.1:0-5051 GCA_034658795.1 Thermodesulfobacteriota bacterium | reverse complement strand
AACAGCGCGTTTTAAACCATCAAGAGCATCCTTTTTGGTTCTCCCACAGGAAGCCACATCCAATTCTACGCACAAAGAGGCATATTGACTACCTTCTTTTTTGATAAAACAGGTTACTTCCATTTTTCCCTCCTTCAATTGGACTGAGCTGTTAAGGTCATGAGCCTATGAACTCACGAGCTAAAGAGTTTATCAACTTACTTCAATATAATAAAACCAACTGGTAATTGATTTAGGATATAGTTAGTGCCCGAACGAAAACTAGAAAATTTTTTCAAGTTCAAGGAAGGCGCAAATTTTAACCACAGGAATACATGGAGTATTTCGAGGATTAAAATTTAAGCCTGATGCAGAAATTGGGAAAATTAGCAGTTTTCGTTCACGCACTAGTTAAATTTTCAATTGGTGACTTTGTCCATGCCGGGTCGGAAATGTCAACTGTGGTCATTTCGGTGCCAGGCTCAATATGACTCTCAACTGATTTTCTACTGCTACTTTAATTAAATTTTTCAAATTGTCAGCAGCTTGTGGTCGAATAATAACCTGCGCCATAACTATTCACATCCTCATACTCTTGTCTTTCTTATTTTACGTTGGTTCTCGTGCATCCATCTTATTCCTAACTCCCGAACAGCCCAATAGCTTCCGCTTGGTGGCTTACATAAAAAGATTATTACAACCCCTCGAAAACAAGATTAAATTGGAATTGAAATTCAATAAAGAAATTTGATTCAAGTTGTTCAGGAATTGAACATGTTTTTTTCACTATGTCAAGCATAATAAGAGACAGCTTAATAAGAGATCTTTGCTCAACGCTCTATCGTAATATCTTTTTGTCCTGCCCTACCGGCCAGACCCTGACTCATGCTACGTTCCGGCTTTAACTGGAGCAGGAATTGTTCACAGGGAATGCAGTGTATGTCCTTAATCATCAGTCTTTCTTTGCCGCGATACAAAAAATATGCCTCTGCTTTGGCTGCCGCTTCAACAATCGCCAGCGCCCGCCCTAACGCGACATCTTCGTACAATTCTGCTGTCCATGCAAGCCAGCCTGGGACATGGAAATCCAGATCCCCAGATCTTTCTGTTGTGATTTTACGCAACTGCCAGCTCTCGCAGTGGAACCTGAATCAGCTTTTTGGGATTTTCTGACGACTGTGCCAGTCTCTCCATTTTCTTTACGATTTCTGCCTTAAGGTATTGCTCTCCACAAATCTGGCAGACACCGGTTGGAACATTCTCGATCAAAGCAATCAGTTCTTCTCCCCAACGGTAGTCTATCGTTACCTTTTTTTCTACGACCTCTCCTCCACAAAAATGGCATTTATGGTAGATTCTGGTCATACAAAATCACCTCCTCTTTCTGTAATGTTCTGTCCACTTTTCAGGCCGTTTAGACGGGTCATAAACAGTAATGAGTAATAACTCTTCGGGATCAGTTTTTATTGTGCACACGGCATGAACAGGTTTTGTCCCGCAAAATCCAAGAAGCAGACAGCTTGCGCCTCGGGAGTCATCAGGATAATTCTCAATAATTTCACAGTTGCTCAGAGCATCCTCCAACTCCCAGACATAAATCATGTCAAGTTCCCGTTCTCTTTCCGCATGTTTCGAAAACTCATACTTCCCCTGAAAAACAAGCTTTCTTATGTTTTGTATATCCAAAATTCTATTTTCTTCTCCCCATAGAATATAGGAGGTATCCATTTCACTCTCGTTCATATCCAGTTGGTCGCCGCCAACAGGATGATTATTGTCAATCGAGTCACTCAGGACCCTATTATATACTTACGAGATCAAAATGGATACCCCCCTTTCGTCGATAATGATTGTCTTTATGGGAAAACGATTTATTGTTGCCATTTTTCCCTCCTTTATGGCTTTTTAAGCGCCATAATAGCAATACGCTTTTTGTGGGCGTGTCAAGGAAAATTCAGCAACTCGGTATAAAGCGACTCTATATCTCTAACAAGACGCTCTTTTGAAAAGTTTTGCACAACAAATGTTTTAGCTAAGTTTGCCTTTTCTTTCCTTAATCGCTTATTATTAACAAGATATTTCATGCCATCGGCAAAGCCTTTGGCATCATTCTTTCTGCATAGTATGCCCCGCTCACAAATTTTAAAGCCATCTGATACAACTTCTAATTGTGAATTACCCAAAAGATCCCGCACACCGCCGGCATCGGTTGTAATAACCGGCACCGAACATGCCATGGCCTCTATGAGAGAAACAGGCGTCCCTTCGTTGTTTGAAGTCAGGGCAACTATATCAAGATTACTGTAAATTTCCGGCAATTTTTTTTGCCAGCCGCAAAATTGTACGTGATCAGACACAATCCTTGCTGCTTGCAATAGGCAATCAGCTCTTCTCTAAGTTCGCCATCTCCTATAATCAGAAAAAATGCTTTAATTGATGGATTCTGTTCGAGAAAAATTTTTGCCGATTCTAAAAACATTTTGTGATTCTTTATTGGGACTATCCTGCCAACAATGCCGATTTTCAATTCATCAGCAACAAAATCACTCTTGCCTGGATTAAAGATTTGTGCTGACTCTTCAGGATGATCTTTACTTGAAAGGAAGGGTTTAAGGTTAAAGCCGAGCTTTACCACCCTGACTTTGCTCGCTCGTACAATCCGATACTTGTTTACAAGTTCGTTCTTCTGGCTTTCACTTATGGCAATAACGATGTCAGTAATTTTAGCCAGGATACGCTCAATCAATATAAATATTGTTGACATTATTCTGCCAAAATAACCATGGAATACATGTCCATGAAAGGTATGAACAACGCGAACTTTGCCACCATAAATTAAGTTGTGGATAAAAGCCGCTATCCTGCCGACTGTACCTGCTTTTGCTGTATGTGTATGGACTATATCAGGTTTTTCTTTATTTATGATCCGCAAAATGTGGAAGAAGCACATAGCATCATTCACAATACTGATTTCTCTCTGGAGTTCGGAAATGATGATCGGCTTTATGCCATACGTATCAGCGAGATAGCTCATATCCCCTTCTTTAGCAGATACTTTTCCAGCAACAAGGACTGATTGGAATCGATCAGGATCAAGTCCTTGTGTCAAAAGCGCTGTATGAATAGCTGGTCCGCCTATATTCAAACGGGCTATGATTCGTAATATTTTTATTTTTTGATTTCTCACACTACCGCTTCATCATCTGATATCCTATATTCGGGCACAATCTCCTTCAACTTTACTTTAATCCCTTTTGCATCGTGTGCATCCGCCAGCGCCTTCAATTCCTTTACTTTTTCTTTAAGATAGCTTAAGTTGTTAAATTCTGATTCTTGGGGCGTTCGGCCTTTTGTAGGAACGTTATTTTTCAATACAAGAATCTTCTCATGCTCGGTCTTTACAATCCCTTCTCCCTCTGTAATCAACTCCTCGTAAAGTTTTTCACCCGGCCTGAGGCCTATAAATTTTATCTCAATATCCGTATCAGGTTCTTTGCCGGAAAGACGAATCAGGTCTCTGGCCATATCGACTATTTTGACTGGCGTTCCCATTTCAAGGATAAAAATCTCACCACCCTCGCCCATTGTAAATGCCTGAAGTATAAGTTGCGATGCCTCCTCTATGGTCATAAAAAACCGGGTTATCTCCGGATGTGTGACGGTCACAGGCCCGCCTTTTTCGATTTGATGCCGGTAAAGGGGAATTACTGACCCTGAAGAACCGATCACATTCCCAAAACGCACTGCCATGAATTTTGTTTGTCCTAGTTTATGAGCATGCACGATTTTTTCAGCAACGCGTTTTGACGCCCCCATTACGTTGGTCGGCCGCACTGCTTTATCCGTGGACACCAAGACAAACCGGTCAACTTTGTGAGCAATCGCAGCCTTAACAAGGGTATTTGTTCCGATGATATTAGAATATACCGCCTCCCATGGATTTCTTTCCACTAACGGAACATGTTTATAGGCGGCTGCGTGAAAAACTACATCCGGCTTGTATTTTTGGAAGACCCCATCAACCAATGCCTTATCCTGTATCCTACCCAGCACAGCCCGATATTTTAAGTAGGTAACTACGTGCTTGAGTTCCATCTGAATCGAATATAGATTATTTTCGCCTGCATCAAACAAAACCACAAGGGACGGCCCATACTTGCAGATCTGCCGGCACAGTTCAGAACCGATCGAACCGCCTGCTCCTGTAATCAACACACACTTGTCTTTCAACAAATCCGAAATATCATCATTTTCAAGCTGGACAGGATGCCTCCCAAGAAGATCTTTGTATGAAACATCTCTAATTGTTTTGATACTGACTTTACCATCGATAATTTCCCCCATACCCGGCAGCGTTTTATAGGGAATCTTTGTCGCGTCACAGGTTGCCACAATACGCCGCATGTCTTTTCCCACCGCAGACGGCGCGGCGATCAGAATTTTATCCACTCCTTCGCTTTTTGCAACTTCTTTAAGCTCATCGATTCTGCCGAGAACCTTTATTCCGTGAATCTGTTTGCCAACCTTATTTTTATCGTCATCAACAAAGCCAACGATCCTGCATTTCATTCTCGGGTTATCATAAATCTCACGAACAACCTTTTCCCCTGCGTCACCAGCGCCGATTATGATCATTTTCTTATGTTCGTTGCTGTTGATGCCATTCTTATTAAGAGAAAAGGTAGTAGTCGTAGTAGATAAAAGGAACCGGATGGTGAGCCTGATACCAGCTATTAATATCAAGGAGAAAACAGCGTCAATGATAAATATGGACCGCGAAAAACCCTGAAATTTGCTAAGCATGAGAACCACTGTAATAATAATCAAAGAACTCACCAATACTGCCTTGATCACATTAAGCAGATCAACGATTCCAGTATAACGCCACATGCCGCGGTAGAGGTTAAAGAAGTAAAACACCACCAGCTTGCACAGCACGATAGGGACAATTGTCTGCTTTATAACCAGCAGTTCATTTGCCCCGACTTGAGCTTCAAACCGCACAATATAGGCCAAAAAGTAAGCAATGGCCAATAGAACAATATCGGCCAGAATCAAAACAAACAAATTTT
>JAYEFW010000064.1:0-5082 GCA_034658795.1 Thermodesulfobacteriota bacterium | reverse complement strand
CTGTTCCGATATTTCATAGCAGTAGGCAGCCATCCGCCAGGCTTCCAGTTCCAGAAACGGGTCGTTTTGCGCCTTGGCAAGAGGCGTAATTCCTTCATAAAGCGGCGCTGCCTCGGCATACTTGCCGTCGCCAAGTAAAGCACCTGCTTCCGCAAAGCGCGTCTGCACAACGAGCTTCCCGCCTGCAGGGTGGCCTGATTGCTCGGCCTGAACCGCCAGTTTTCCAGCCTCGCGATAAGCGGCGAGGGCCTCAACGGCAGCCCCTTTACCTATGTGCATCGCGCCGAGCACCATCTGGACAGCGGTCTGTAAGTCAAACCATTTTTGTTTTTTTGCGATACGCAAAGCAGCGGTTGCAAGCTTGTTAACGGCTTTGACGTTGCCTTTCGCTGCCGTGTTGCTTAGCCTCACAAAAAGCTTTCTGAAATCGTTTCCGGGTCCAACCCCTTCCGCAGTCTCTGCGATTTCCTCGAGAGCGCCCGGCATGTCCAGCTCGGGCGTGATGGTTTTGGTAAGTTTAGGTTCTGCCTCACAAAGTTCGTTAAATATCTGCCGATCTAAGTGGTCTATGACAGTAATGCGGATCGTTGGCGGAAGCCCGAACCGAACCAAGGCAAGAAGAAAATCTCGCCAATGCTCCATACTTGAAATTTGCGAAGGAGCGAGGAACAGAGCAAGGGCAAGCATTTTACCTTTATAGTATTCCCTAAAAGACATGCATGCCCGAGCAAAGGCTTGAACGCCGCTTTCCTCGGGCTGTGGCGATGGACACTGCCAATCCGTCGGCAGGCCCTCTTCCGCGATTTCTTTGAGGCTTTCTTTGTACTGGTCATTGAGAGACTTCAGGAGTTCAAGGGGATAGGACTGAATGTCGGTGAAGGGAACCTCAAAACGAATGAAGAGGTCCGGAATGTCGCCAACCTCTTCGTTCTGAAGCTCAATGAGCAACTCCACCATGCGAACACCATCGTCATCAAGAACCCAACGCAAGAGACGCGGTTCAGGATCTTTGGCGAACTCATTCCACAGGCCACTCAGATAATCCAGCCGTTGCTCAATAGGGTTTTTTGGGGAGGCTTCAGGCATAAAAAATCCTCACTTAGAAACTTAGTATAGCTGCTGCTTTTAGGCAGAATTTTCTTGACAGATTAATTGAGTTTGATCTTCCCTCCCTTTATATCAACCCCTGGTGCATGCACCTCAATATTGCCGCTCCCTGAAGAAATGGTGATCTTGGCAGGTTCAAGCGTGATGCTACTGCCGCCGCACACGATCTCGATCTTACTTTCCCCTTCAATCTTGATCTCCGGGGCCTTGAGCAGCGCTTTGGATCCGCCATGGCCTTCCCAGTTGCTGCCGGCATCGGTCTTGATGTTCCCGTCAGCCGTCAGGGTGTAGTTGCCTGTGACTGTCCGCGTAAAGTCAGCGTTTATGGTGTGCACGGTTGCCGCGTCGATTGTGACGGTCTCACTGCCTGTTACGTTTTCTGTACGACTCCCCCCGATAGTGATCTTTTCATCGGCATCAACGTTTTCTGTACGGTTACCGGTGATGCTGATGCTTTGGTCGGCGCCGACACTAAGAGAATCATTTACATCAATTGTTCCTGTCCGGTTGTTATGCACTGTAAGGGTCTGATCATTCTCGACAGTCGTATTCATGTCCTTCTGGGCGTGTACGGTCATACCCTCCTCGCCCTTGGTATCGTTCATCGACATTTCGTTATAACCGCCCCCGCCTGGTGTGCTGTTTGATTTGGATCCACTGACCATGCCCCCTGCAGGAAGATCAAAAGGCGGCCTGTTCGTGCCGTGATAAACACGTCCGGTTATAATCGGCCTGTCAGGGTCGCCTTCGAGAAAATCGACTATTACTTCGTGACCGATACGGGGAACGTCCATTGCGCCCCATCCTGCGCCTGCCGATACCTGGCTCACGCGAATCCAGCAGGAACTGTTCTCGTTATTTTCCCCCTCACGGTCCCAGTGAAACTGAACTTTTATCCGTCCATGCTCGTCCGTGTAAATTTCTTCCCCCGCTGGTCCTACCACAATAGCAGTCTGGGTGCCTCGCACTACAGGTTTTACAGTATCACGCGACGGGCGATATGGAACATCAAATGGAATACATTTAACACGATTGATATAAGGCGATTCCGACCCCATGCTTTCTATAGAAGCCCCGTAATAATCCGAGACCTCGCGCACTTCATGTTCGATATGGGTTAACACATAATCTTTTTTGTCCATATCTTCCCGATAATAATCCGAAAGAGTAAATCTGTACCCGCTTGTAAATGCCCTGCAATCACTTGAACCGGTTATGGTCGTGATCTTTGTCTCTTCTTCCTCCATGCGTATTGTGGTTAAACGCTCTCCCTGCGCTTTTTTTGTGTAAAGCCCTGGATAATCGTATATCTCGCGCTCTCCGGGACCCAACATCTGTTTAGTGGAAACATCCGCCTTCATGTCAGTGCCTGGTATCTCAAAATTAAAATCATTAATGGTATATTTGGCAGGCCTGATTTCCTGCATTTTATCCAGGATGGTTATTACGTCTTCTTCCAGCCAGCCGCCGGCGCTGATCTGATACCGCGCAGATTCCTGTTTTGGACAGGGCTTGAATTTATCAGAGGCATCTGCCAGAATCAGCGTATGCTTTTCTTCTTCGTGTTCAAAAAAATAACATATTCCCTCTTCTTCCAGAAGGCGGGAAATAAAGTTAAAATCAGTTTCCCTGTATTGCACGCAGTAATCCCTTTTCTCGTAACTGTCATTAAGAAGGAGCTTGTAATCTAAAAATTCTTTTTCGGTAAATATCTTTTCTACTATATCCGGCACGGAAAGCTTTTGAAATATTCTCGAATCCGCCGTCCTTTTGAGCAGCCAAAGCCATGGTACCATGGTGGCTGCATAATGCGAAAAATGCGGGTCACCTCCGGCTTCGCCGCCGCCCCTTCCCTGCGAAAAACTGGAAATTATGCCATTAAAAAAACGTTTGTCTCCATCTGCCAGGATGATGGAAACAGCGACGTTTTTTCCGATAATGTCTTCAAATTTTATGTTGTGATTTTCTGAAAGGAGGTCGAGTTCAAAGCCGAAAAGACCGGAGATGCCTTCTATTCCATGGAATCCTGTAAGAAGCAGCGCATCCTTGCCAAGCGGGGTGTCGATTGCAATGAGTCTGTTGTCTTGTGTATAGGCCATGGTCTTTTTACCTTATAAAATTACAATACCAGTGTGATCTATCATTGTCAATATAGTATTGAGGCGTAAAATTCATAGGCATTATCTTGTTTGCCTAACCCGCTTTTCTCACGAGCCGAGTTTGCCGCATACGCAAGGCGCAGGCCATGAAGCCGTGGCGCTTCACTGCGAATGGCCTGCAACACAGCGGATGTGGTGAAATCGGCTTGCCCAAAGGGTGAACAATCATAAAGAATTTTGTTATAAATTCCATAAACAAAATGTTAAACAGCATGTAAGTGCAAAAATAGTAACAACTTTCAATAATACAATTATATTAAGCATTATTTTATGAATTGTTCATGAGAAATGCGGGTTAACTCCATCGCCCGACCAAACTGGTTAAAGGATCGGCTATCGACTGAAAGCGTGCCAGCCGGATGATGTCCTGGTTTCGGAAGGAAAGGAGAGGCATGATGCCCTTATCGAGTATGATTTCAGCGGCTCGCTCAGTGAGGACTACCTCGGCACAGGGTTTAACCCTGGATTCACCCTCTTCTTTATAGATGTATAAGGGCAGACCTTCGATATCCTGAATGATGCCAGGCCTGAGGTTCCAGCCGTACTGGCTAAATGCCTGGGCAAGCAGGTACACACATGCAAAGGATGGGTTGCCCCATAAGTAATAATTGTGGTCCGGCTCGGACGGCATTTCTTCAAATTCAAACTGCTCTGCAGGGTCAGTCTCCGCGCCGTATGGAAGACGGAGCAGAAATCGGGGCAGGGCAAGGCCGAGGTATGCTGCATCCGGAAGTTTCCTCAGCGCTTCCCAGGCCTGACTCTCTTCTGCTCCGTGCAATCTCTGCCAGTCGTCAGGGTCAGGCGTCTTGGATAGAGACTCGCAGCCCAACACTTTATCACTTACTGATGAAATAAACGGTGCTCCGGCAGATTTGGCAATTTTTGCAATGCGGCCCAGTAGTTCAGCATCTTCACGGGAATTATCAAATATATAGTTGCCTGCCAGGACAGCCCACGGCTCACCGCCGAATGTTTCAACTGTCTGCTCTACAAAAAGTTTATAGATTCCGGTTGACCGCAGGTCTTCTTTAGATCCCAGATCAGCGGTCAGTTCGGCTTTTGATATATCGAGTAAATACAATTTGAGCTGCTCATCTGTTTCCAATCTGGATACAAGGAAATATACCGCTCTCCAGGCCGACTCTATTGCCTGAAAGTCGGTGTGGTGCAATATCCTTTGCATTAGCTCACTTGTGGCAGCATCTACAGCATTCAACATCTCTGCCTGCTGCGGTTCAATGTCAGGAACGAGATGTGGCTTGACTATTTGGTTTAAAAAATTATCCCACTCTGATGTACCCCGCGATGATTCGGTCTCAGGCGCTTTTTCCCGGGTTTCTTCAAGAACCTGGTCGAGCAGAGCACCTGTTGTCTGCCCGGAAATGCTTTCTATAGATTTCTCCACGTCTTTTGGAGGCGTGCCGGATTCAGATGGTTTATCTGCTTTTTTGAGTTGTTTTGTCAGCGCAGCGAAAGTCAAAGGGTTTTTTATGCCTTTGCGGGTCTCTCTCAATGCCTCAAAGGCTTCAAGTCTTTCAAAGAGACTGTCAGGATGAAAATCATCCAGTTCGGAAAATCCGATAGTAACAAGTGGGGATTTTTTCCCAAGGATTGGAAGCTTGATCTCGACCTTAAGTTTTGCAAGTATCTCATCAAGATTATCCCGATCTACTAAAAGAGGTCTTCGGTTGTACAATGCAGGATCAATAATACCCTGACTATTCCTTCCGCTGAAATCGCCGAAAATAGCAATCCGAAAAGGCGTTTCCGGCTCGGGCACGCCATGCGTTTTCTCCATGGTCGAGACTATGTTGAC
>JAYEFW010000063.1:0-5094 GCA_034658795.1 Thermodesulfobacteriota bacterium | reverse complement strand
GCCTCTTTGATTTGTAAGCTCCGACCAGTTGGGATAAGGCGGCTTTATGATTCGGACTCCATCTTCCATTTGTTTAAAATCCAGGAATTTTTTTGTGGTTAGGTGCTCTATATTACTCCAGGTCTTTTCACAGGCAAGGGGTAAAAGGTCCCAGTGATCCTCCCATTTTTGCAGAGGACCGGTTCCGATAATCAGTAGCGGGTATGAGCGGCCAAGGCTGTCACTACTATCCCTTCCGACACCACAAACAATATTATCTTTCTCAGAGCCTCTGGCCCAAAAACGCCATGAATAGAGATTTGAAGAATAGTTGCGTTTTGAGCCTAACATATGATAACCTTTTTCAACCCAATCAGAAAACGCCTTCAAAAGTGGAGCTTGAGAACCAACTCTGAAATAGTCTCTGGCCACTGGATGCTTACCCCACGCGGCCCAGTTCCAGGAGCGCTTAGATTTTACTAATCCCAGCATTTTACGATATTCCTTGGCGCTCTTCCAGGAGCACTTGTGAGGAGTTTTATAATCGGCCGGTTACCATTAAACTGATAATTTATTTTGATATATCTGATTCCCAAACGTTTGAGGGCCGCCTTATGCCTGGGGAATTCTTTAGGATAAAAAGTCCGCTGCCCATCGATAAAATCTTTTAAAAACTTAGCGAATGCTCGATAACCTGTATACTTTTTGGTCAAAACGAGGTTTCCTACCTCAATCTGAAAAATGACATCCCTACAGGTCTCGGGTGACCAGTTAAAAGTCTTTCTTACAGGATAGTTGAGATTAATCAGCTTTTGGGCTTTGTCCGCGCACTGAAGCTCAAGACTGGTTGCATGGGGTCTTATTTGGGCTTCCGGATTGATATCAGTGGGTAGCCCTCTGATTGAGACGGTGTAATTGGCTTTCACAAGTTTTACGACCTTAGCCCCTTTCGTTAAGAAGGAAAAAAAGTAGGAATCGAAAAGTATCCTCCGGTCCAGCACCTGTTTTGCATAATAACCTTTTTGCGTACTTCTGCTGACAAATGGCGCGGCCGGCCCATTCACAAATTTTACAGCATAACCATCATGTCCTAAAAGGATCTGCTCTAAAGTCTTTTGATCAGACACTCCTTGAATTTCCACCAAAACTTCCTTTTCCCAAAGGTCCTGGAGATGGCAAGCAGTTTCCGAACAAACAAAGTTCCATAAATAATCGAGAGGGCCGATTACCAGTTTCCAGAAAATCTTGTCATTGCCGGTCGACTTGCCGGCCATAGAAGCACTGAGCTTGTCATATGCCATGCGGGCCACAAAAAAAGGAGACTTGCTGGTGACTGTATCTTCATTGAAGGCCTGGGCGGCCATATGGTAAGCCACTGTTTTTGAAGCAGCCGCCGGCATAACCTCGGCCAGAGCGTTTTGATATTCTCGAAATGCCCTTGCGGCTAATAACTGAGACTCCAGAGTTTTCTTCCCATCGACTTTGCCGATCTTTTTTTCTAATCTGGAAATAATGGTTTTTCCTTTGTCTGCAACCTTTGCCAGGCCTCCCTTGCTTCCGATCTCCAGCTTGGCCGCTTTGGCTTTAGTGGATTGAAACTCGTAAATACGCTCAACCCATGAAGGCACATCATGGTCTATTGTTAAAGGTTTCAGCTCAATCGCCATTTTGTTCAAAACTGCAAAATACGGACCTTGATTGATTGCCATTCTTGCCGCTAACTGACGCCACTCTTCTCTCCCTTGAAGCCTTTTAACGCCTTCTGGAAAAACAAGCCCAAAATTGTGCCAGGCTTGAAAATAAGCCTTCCTGTACAAGGTTTGAAATTCAAGTTTTTGACCTGCTATAATAAGAGGATCGACAAGAGCGGATTCCATTTCATTAAGAAACGAATCGATTTGCTTTTTCCCTTTAAGGGTGAAGACCGGAGGTACACTCGTTTGACGTAAAGCTGATAAACTGCCTCCCCAGAAATCTTTTAGGGTCACATACGACAGAGATTCATTTGAGTTAACCCAGGTGGCAAGCCACCCGAGATCGACGCCCTTTAAAGTCAATATATGCTTTAACCATGCATGCAAATTATTCATTTCCTGATTAAGGCTGCTCGAATCGGTTTGCCAGACCACATTATAAAGATACTGGTCGGCAAATTGCTTTCTTATCTCAGGTATAATCTTTTGATCTGTCATTAAGACGATAGGTTCATAAGAAGGCTGAGGCATGGATTTGAGTGTTTCAAGGCTTTCAGCTTGCAGACGGGCACGCAAAAGATTGATGCGCCTTACGAGGTAAGCTATGTGTTGGCCGATAACTTCCTCAGGAGTTGAATCAGAAAAGTTTACTATCCTCTCTCCCATCTGTCTGTCAAAAGAGATCTGAAAGCCGTCTTTAAACTGTTTGCAATACTTCTCCTTGAGTCGAATCTCAACATTATTACTTTCATTCAACCCAAATCTGGGAATCCACCAGTTGCGATTCTCCTCTTCCACTTTCAGAAGCGCCTCTCTAAAGCGTTCCATAATAATGACATCCGTCAAGACTTCTCCCTGTAATATAAGAGGTTTTGAAAACTCATGAGAAATCCCTCTCATGGTTCCAAGATTCTTTACAAATGAAAAGCTCAACAGACCACAAATGGCAACCGTCACAGCAACCCATGAAGCTATGCCAAGATTTCTTGTTAGCAGGCTCCATTCAAGTCTTCGCTGGGTAGGGGTAAACAGATTTCTGTCATTAGGTAGAATTTGCTCAAAAAAATCATGTAGAAACAAGCCATTATTCGTTCCAGGCAAAACATCTCTCTCTTCAATAAGCCCGAGAGACTTTAAGAAATGTGAGTACGGGCTCCCTTCCTGTTGTCCGCTGCTAAAGAAAAGACCTCTTAAAATTGGAGTCTCCTGGTAGGGATTTTCCCAAAAAGCCCCTTTAATAAAAGAATCAAAGCCGGATTTCATTTTTTCAAACTCTTCAGGAAAAAGAAGGAGGCCCGGATCAGCGCCTATGGACCCGGCCTTATGGAAAAGGAGGAGCCGGAGATCTCTTAAGCGCCCCCCGATTGTATGCATGGCACGGTTGACAAAGGCAACTACATCTGTTGACAGGTCATGATTCATGAGCCCCATGGCCTGTTCAAGGCTTTTATCCGGAAGATGATCACAAAATTGAGTCATACCTTGAATCAAGTCGCATTTGGTTACAAGAACATATACCGGAAACTTTACACCGAGAACCCTCATCAATTCATCAATACGTCGCCGGATGTTTCGACCATCTTCTTCAAGAGCTTCAGGGCCGGAGCCAAGTAACTTATCAGCCGCAATGGTAACAATGAGACCATTGAGAGATTCTCTTTTTCTGTATTTGACCAAAAGGTTGAGGAATTTTTGCCATTCCTCTTTATCACGGCCTTCATCGACAGGAATAGCATACCTGCCGGCTGTATCGATAATAATAGCCTGTTCAAAAAACCACCAATCACAATTCTTTGTCCCGGAAATGCCCGAAGTTCGGCTGACATCCGCAAACGGTGAAGAAAGACCCGCGCTTTTAATTGCCGTGGTTTTTCCGGAACCACTTTCCCCGATTACCATATACCAGGGAAGCACATAAAGAGGGTTGCCATATTTTTTCAAGTGAGAAGACTTAAGAGACTCAATAGCCTCTTTCCAACTATCCTGAAGCTCTCTTAAACGCGCACTCTCTTTATCGTCCACGGTTTTCAGATAGGAGTCATCCTGCTCAATGATTTGGTCAACAAAATGCTGTTCCCGACGTTTAAGCCATAGCTTTCTTAGAAAAAGCAAACCCAGCCCTAAGCCTAAAATGCCCAGCAAAATGAAAAATCCTACCCACCATGCCCAATCAAGGCTCAGTACGATCCCAAAAACCAGAAGGATAGTCAGTAGAATTACTGCTATAATAAAAAAGACTTTAAGAATTTTAAAAAGAATCTGCTTCATTTACTGTAACCGTTCACGGGAAAACCAGTGGCATAACAAGGCTATTTCCCAGCATGTAAGCTTTTACAGGTGCTGTAGATTTGCGTTTTCAGGGCAATCAACTATAGTGTTGCTATGTTGATTGCCCTGAAAAGGTGCATATGCGGTGCCTGTGAACGCTTACTATTTACTTAATAAACTTTCTCCGATATTGTTTAGAATAAACCTGTAAATCAAATACAGAACCGAGTAAAGGAGAACGGGGGTTCCAAGACAAAGAAGCGTAAAAGTTGAGAAGCGTTTTTCCCCTTTAAGAGAGATCACCTCGCTCGACTCAACAGGATATGCTTCCGGAAAAAGCTCTCCTTTTTCAAGAGAAGGTAGTCCCACTGAACTTCCTGTAAGAAGTTTCAAATTTGATGTCTTTAGCTGTTCCAGGAGATATTCGTCTCCTTCATGGCAATAGCGTCCCATAAAACCTATAGCGAGACAGAGATAATAAACCTCCCTCACATCTCTTTGATGGGGACCAAGAGTATTTAAGCGTTCAAAAAAAATCTCGCCGGCGTCGGCAGTCTGATAATAAAAGCGCTGGAGTTGTTCACCCTGCCACAGATGTTTTTCTTTCCACGAAGAGTTTAAAATAGCCTCATCAATCCAGGCAAAAATAGCAAAGCGCGCCAGGTCGTAGTCCTCCTGAGAGAAAGCGCCGTTATTGAGACTCTCTTGACTCTTCGAGATCAGACGTTGAATATCGGCCTTAACTTGATCAAAGGGTGGTTGTCTTTTGGCCACTGTTTTCAAAAAATATGCCGCGTAGGCAACGAGTTCTATAAAACAATCGGTCAATCGCATATCTAACTTTTCCCCACAACCATCAGTTCTACCTTTAAATCTTCAGGAGCTGCATCCCAATACAAAGCAATATTGTAATCTTTGTGCACACGGGCCCATTGATCACTGTGATGGTCAATCTGAAAATAAATAGAGTAGGTCCGACGGGGCAATTCTTGTGGCGGCGTTGGAAGGTGTTGCAGCTTTACTCCTGGAAGAGCACGGGCCATAAGAATAGGTAAAGATTCTCGTGAACTTATTTTTGCGATTGTCTCCAGAGACTTAAGCACGAAATCAGGATCCTTTTCGGTTTCAAAAACCAGGTAAAAACGGTTTCGTC
>JAYEFW010000062.1:0-5118 GCA_034658795.1 Thermodesulfobacteriota bacterium | reverse complement strand
CAACTTAACAACTTTTTCATTTTCTTCTCCTTTTCCCTCGATTGCAAAAAAAAATCCCCGGACCGATGAATCGATCTGGGGATTGCCTTTTTTATCCTCAAACGCTTGCTGATTAGCCCCCCTGTCCACGAGGTTGCCAAACAATCTTTCAGGTATAGACTTTCAGATAATTAATTTCACAAGGCCAGAAGGAGGAAGGCGTATTAGTTATACGTCGACGACTGATAACACAGTGAAATTATTTATCTGAAAAGTCTATAGGTCTTCTGGCTTTCGGATCACACTACTTACCGCGCCTTCCCATCCAAATCAAATCAATTGGACAGTGACATTTTGCGGTTTTCGTCCCCGATTACAGCGACGGGCTCGCTCCCGATTTTCACGGGATTTCCTTAAAGTCACCTGAAATCAATTTTTAAAATTACACTTTCCCATGAATACGTCAATAAAAAAAACAAGAATTGTTCTTCCAAACCTCTATCCTTCCCTGCAATTTGATTCTCAAAAGAATCGACTGCCGTGTTCAATTGCCCTTCATCCAGCTCTTTGTTACGAAATCTCCTGAAAACGGCGCTTATGAATTCCAGCCGTCCCAGCTCTGAAATCTATACTTCATTATTCTGTTCAAGGATCAAATCCGTAACAATATCTGTCCCTTCTTCTTCATGGAAAAACTTTACCAATGCTGAGGTATCAAAGAATAGATTCATATTCTGTCTTCTCTTTCCAGCATTATATCTTCAGATAGAGACCCTTTGCATTGTTTCAACGCCTCCCTCACCTTTATATAATCAACGGCGGTCGTTTTGCTTTTTTTGGCCTGATTCGTCCGCTCTATCTCGGTTATCAGGTCATATACTTTCGCCAATGCCTGGGGCTTTAATTTCTCCAGTTCTTTTATGGTCTGTTCTTTTAGATTAGGAACGTGGACGAAATAACTTCCCCAAGTAGGCGCACAGATTTGGGTCGAATTTGTTTGATCTCAGATCACAAAAGTTGAAGGAATAGCGTGCTATTTCAATATTTTTGGGATTTGATATCGGACAAAGGCGATCTGAAGCTGTGATGCATAGTTGTGGAAGTTATTTCGTCCACGTTCCTTAAGCATGAAAACACCTCCCTGGATATTTTCTATATAAGGATCGTTGGATATGACAAAAATCGTTATAATTATTAATTATATCACAGAGTCGAATTGTTTTAAATGTATTATTTGAAACAAACATAATACAATCAACTCGATAGATTGAACCGGTTGTATAAACTGGAAATCCGTGGATTTCTCGTTTTATGGGAGTTCCAAAAATGAAATCAAGAGGAAGTTTTTCCCCGCGATACTCCACCCAGAAAGAGTCTCCCTTAACTAGCCTGCCTTCCCTTAAAAAATTTCTTTGCGCTTACCTGAATTGATGC
Organism: Thermodesulfobacteriota bacterium; assembly: GCA_034658795.1. Taxonomy (GTDB): domain Bacteria; phylum Desulfobacterota; class Desulfobacteria; order Desulfobacterales; family ETH-SRB1; genus B13-G4. The sequence continues at coordinate 3,705 of JAYEFW010000062.1, read as the reverse complement.
TTGAAGAACTCAAGGTGTTGGCCAACAAACGTGACGTCCCATATGAAAATGGTCAAATCTTGACGGACTGTTGCCCAAAAACGATTTTGTAGTATTTCGCGACAATATCGTGGCTTAGTGAGAACTTAACCTATTGATTTTATTGAATGCGGTTTTTGATCATATTGCTAATTTTTACCAAATTTGGGTTCGGGCAACAGCCCGTCAAGATTTGACACCAGAGCCTCTCGTCAGTTTCAGATGCTTGCCTTTTCAGTTCCCTATCTTCTATTTCCGCCCGTTAATTTTGATTAATAAGTGTTACAAAAATATAACCAAGGTAACCACGCGAGGTACGAGCGTCGGGTTGACCTTGTTGTTAAGCATCACTCGCACGCCTATGCGCCACATACTTTTGCATTTGCTCTTCTATCCATTCCTTTGTTATTCCGAGATGCTTCCAAGCAGACATCCACATCTCATCCATTTCTCGATCAACCTTCTTTAGGTGTTTTAGTATTTCGATCAATTCATCGATCATCTTACGTCGACCTGATTCTGTAAGAATATCAATATCATGGACAATGAAGAATCTATGCGCCAAATAATTACGATGATCGAGAGCAACTTTGAGCTCTTTGGCAAAGGAGTCAGAAAAGTCAAACCCTGCCTTTGCGGCGTTCATGATTTGACCAAAAGTCTTCTTATCAAATGACTCATACAGCCTATCGACATGTCCTACCGTTACGCCGGGCACATCCTTTGCGAGCAAAGCGACCGCGAGATTCATGACTCCGTGTTCAAGCACATTTGCCTTATAGAACGTCAATCCAAAAAAAGCATAGATTTCCATAGGATCGTCATAGTCTGGTTCCGGAATCTGGGGTTCCTGAGTCATGATGCTTAATCTCTAAGCTGTGGGGCGGCGAGGTATGAGCCGTCCCGCACAAGCGACATGTTATGCTCCGCTCTTATCAGTTTGTAGAATCTTTACTTTATTAAGGACCTCTTCAAATAACAAATACTCAGGGCCTTTCAGGGTATCCCAATTAATACCCTTATTTTTAAACTTGGGATCTGCGCCGATTTCAATATAAGTATTGTGATTGCTGAGTTTGAATAGTGCCTTGTTTGCTTTTTCAAGCAATGGCACATAGTTTTGTATCTCTATATCATGCAGCTTATTAGGAAGATTATGGGCTAATTCGTTTCTATGTTTCCTTAACGATTGAATTGTTAACACATCTTCTGAATTGATAACTTCCATAAAGTCTCGAAGGTATAAAAGACATGCTTCAAATTGATTCTTGTGTCGGGATTGTACATCTTCTTCGTAGGACTTAAATGGCATCCCGCTAAATGTTGTGTCCATATAGAATAACTTAATTGGATTCACAATGAGGCTTTTGACTAATTCAAATGCAACTAGAACCAAACCTGCGTAAGCCAGAACACGTGTTAGCCTTTCCTCAGATAAGTTATCAATTTTGTTCATTTCGCAATCTTCTTAGTGTGAAAGCATAACCATTAAATGTTAAGAAATAAATCAGTGATATTTGATACTAACGGGTCGTTTTTTGAATGTTATAATATATTAATATTACATTGTTTTTAATGAAAAGGCAAGAATTATATAATTCTAAGCGAGATAGGCAAAGCGGGAATATTGGAGCTACAAATGTGGGAGAATCCATTGATTTTCTTTTGCGATTTTTCACCGCCAATAGCCGTAGAGTTCAGTAGTTGTCTAATTTGTCGAGGATTTTTTTAGATCAAATCTACGCTTGACTCTTAATAATACACGAAAGGCTCAAACGTAGACCCTTTATTCTCTTTATTTTTTGCAGCTATGATTATTATGAACATTTTGATCCTAAGCCTTTTAGGGCATCGGAGCTTTTTCCCTTCTCTAACCAACCCTTTGTTTACCTTCAACAAAGCAAAAATAGGAAACCGGGCGCTGATATACTGCCGTGTCTTTTTGAATCAATCAAACGGTGTGCGACCTGGTTCACTTGTAAAAAAGGTGGTATCGGTAATCATCTGACTCTTTCCTGTTGTATTGAGTAACGTCCATCCAGAAATGCGGTTCGTCCTTTGGACGATTTCAAATATAAAATTTCAATATCATGCGCACCATCCGGGGTCAAACCACAAATTTTCCCACCGGAGACCGCTTTTTGAATTATTCTGTTCGATAGCGCTTGACTTTTATTTTATGCTGGCTGATATTATTTGCATGATTATTACTCACCATAGAGAAAAACTGATAAATGCAATAATATATTTTGCCAAAAATACAAAATATTGCGGCAAAACCAAGTTATTGAAACTTCTTTATTTTCTGGACTTTAGCCATTTTAAACAGACAGGTATGTCCGTTACGGGACTTGATTATTTTGCCTGGGAGATGGGGCCGGTGCCAAAAGTTTTGTTTGAGGAGCTCTCAGGCAATATGAGACCAGATATGAAAAACACTATAAACGAGCTTCCGGCAGAAAGATTCCAGCAAATCAGGCCAAAAAAGAAATTTGATAATAAATATTTCTCAAAAAGAGAAATGAAACTTTTAAAAGATATATCCTTTATATTTCATGATGCGAAAGCCAATGATATGGTTGAATCTACTCATTTAAAAAATGAGCCATGGGACAAAACCTTAAAAGAAAGGGGAGAATTCCAAAAAATAGATTATATGCTTTCTATTGATAACGAAATAGTAAGTTTACCATACGATGAAGCCAAAGAACGAGTGGAAGAGATATCAGAAGTATATCAATTGTTCGGAGCTGACTAATTGCAGACACGTGGAGCCATTTATCATCACAGCCGCTTGGTCTTTCATAACGGCTTTACCGGAAAAAAGTATCTTGTATTATTAAATACCCCCTGCAAAAATGAACCATACCTTTTTATAAAAGCCACCTCTCAAAAAAAGAACAAACCTTCAACACCTAGCTGTATTAAAGATCGAAGTCTGTACTTTATAGCTGCCGGAAAAACATTTTTTAAAAAAGATACATGGGCGCAGCTTTATGAAATATATGCGATTCATCCGCATGATATAGATAATAAGAAAGAAATAACTGTTGAAGGGGGTCTTGATGTCAAGATGATTGACGATATTGTTAACTGTCTGTTTCTTGCTGAAGAAAAAAATATATCTCCCATACATAAAAAGTTATTGCTGCCGCCATTGCAAGAATCGCTGTTAAAGCTTAAAGAAAAGTTCAGCTAAAGATAAAAAAGACGAGTCCGCTGGTGAGTCTTGTATCATGTATTTTGCATATATTTCCCGTTATAAACTCCGCACTTTTCAACATTATTACAATTCACGTACCGCTTTCAATTCGTATTCTTCAATCAATCCTTCATCGGCAAAGCTGAAGTAGCGGTTGTCTCCGATAATGATGTGATCGAAGAAGCTGATGCCGGTTGCCCTGGTCGCCATCATAAGGCTTTTTGTAAATGCTTTATCATCGTTACTGGGGATTACTGAGCCGGAGGGGTGATTGTGGGCGACAATAATCGCCGGGGCATTATATTTTATGGCAGTTTGGATAATATCGCGGATATATGGATTCGCCCGGTCAACTGTGCCATAGTCGATATCAATCATATCTGATACCGCATTCCGTCTGTCGAGAAGCAGCAGCACAAACCGCTCTTTTTTCAGGTCTCTCATGAGGGGCATCAGGAAATTCGCAACATCAGATGATTTTTTAA
>JAYEFW010000061.1:0-5118 GCA_034658795.1 Thermodesulfobacteriota bacterium | reverse complement strand
GGAACCTGAAATAATGTATAGAAAAAGATATCCGGTTAGACATAAAAAAAAAGAGCATCAATTCAATAGAAGATCAAAATCACCGAAAATCAAGCCCGAAGCGGACACCAAATTAAAAAAGGTCTTCGCTTTAATAGGCGTGCCTGATAAAACAAAATTTAAACCTGACAAGTTCCAGATCGAAGCGCTTTCTGCAATTAATAAAGCAGACTGCCTTGTTACCGCACCGACAGGGGCAGGTAAAACCTGGATAGCTGAACAGGCAATCTCTCTTATAATAGAAAGAAGAGGAAGGTGCTGGTATGCATCTCCTTTAAAAGCTTTAACAAATTCAAAGTATAATGAATTTTCTAAAATCTTCGGCGCGCGGAATGTCGGCATATTAACCGGTGACAGGAAAGAAAACCCTGATGCGCCAATCATTATTGGAACCACAGAGATTCTTCGTAATCAGTTGTATGATGCCATGCATTCAGGAGAAACATTATCCACGGACCTTGTGGTTCTTGATGAAGCTCATTTCATAGGCGATGAAGAAAGAGGGGTTGTATGGGAAGAAATAATGATTTATCTTCCTTCAAGGATTCCTCTCCTCCTTTTATCTGCCACAATCGGAAACGCAAAACAGATAGCCAAATGGCTTTCATCAATACGCTCAAAAAAATGCATTGTTATTGAAGAAAATAAGAGGCCGGTGCCGCTTTGCGCCCTTTTTTTTCATCCTTCAGGGACTCTTCTTCCCCTGGTATCGCAATCCAGCGTGAATAAAAAAAAGAAACTGTATAAAAAAGTTAACGATTATATTAGCAACAAATATTCCCAGCGCCTTACTGCTCCAGGCAAGCTGCCGCCTTTTGGGGATATTTTGAAGGTATTGAAAAAATATCGGCTACTACCCGCAATATTTTTTCTGAAATCACGGGCAGACTGTGACAATGCGCTTGATATGTGCATGAAAAATATTCTGCACGATCAGCACAGAAAAGCAGCAATTATCCAAAAAATTAATGAACTTGCTGAACAAAGTCCCCACATTACCAAGCATCGCCAGCTAAGGCATCTTGAAAATCTTTCAGTAGGAGCCCATCATAGCGGGCAGTTGCCTGCCTGGAAACTTGTTGTCGAGGCACTTATGAATGACGGACTTCTTGATGCTGTTTTTGCGACGTCAACCATGGCTGCAGGAGTAAACTTCCCTGCCAGAACAGTTGTTTTCTTGAATTCAGACAGGTTTAACGGCATTGAATTTGTACCACTGAGTTCTACTGAATTCCATCAAATGACAGGAAGGGCAGGCAGAAGAGGCATGGATAATATTGGGTTTGCAACAGTACTTCCTGGAAAATTTATGGACATAAGGCTAATTGCAAAGCTTATATCTTCACCTCCTTCAGATGTATTAAGCCAAATTAGAATTAACTTTTCAATGGCCCTTAATCTCCTGTTGTCATACTCTCCCGACCAAATTAAAGATCTGCTTAAAAAATCTTTTTCCACATATTTAATCAAGAAAGACAAAAAATCAGCCGGAAAATTTATAGAAAACAGCTATAATTATCTATCTAAGGATTTTCTTCGCCATCTCAATTTCTTAAAAAAAACAGGTTACGTAAAAAACAACGGAGAGCCGACTAAAGACGGAAAATGGGCTTCGAAGTTAAGAGTTGATCAACCTCTATTAATTGCTGAGGGTTTCAGGCTGGGAGTTTTCCCAAAATCAGATCCTGCCATCCTTGCTGCCACGATAGCATCATTTGTAGATGAAAGAAAAACAGAAGATAGAATTGATAAGGAATTTATACCAAAAAGTCTTTTGTCAGTTTTCCTTAAAGTAACAAAAGCGCTCAGGCCATTTTCCAGGCTTATGGTATCAAAAGGATTTGAGGTCAGACCCCTATTTTTAAGCCCGGCCGTCACTATCTATGCATGGGCAACTGGGCGACCCTGGGAAAAAGTTGTTTCAGTTGCCGAAATAGCAGAAGGAGATCTTGCCATGCTGATACTCAGGACTGCCGACAACCTCAGGCATATAATGGCGCTCGAACAATTTTTCCCTGAAGCTGCTGAAACTGCAAGAAAATCTATCAGGCTCATTGTTAAGGAGCCTGTATCCTTCAGTCTAAACACCTGAGTAGTAAGGAACGTGGACGAAATAACTTACTCAACTATGCGCCTACATGTGGAAGTTAATTCGTCCACGTTCCTTACGAAGCATGTTTTATAATATTTATCTCAATTCTTGAGGCAAAAACAGCATATTGCGGTTGAAATTTTTTCGCCGGACTTTTACGACGCCATCAAATTTTGTCTTGATTTTTTATACAGAAATTGTAAATTAAAAAAAAATTACGCTATATCCGATTATTTTATGAAATTATTCTTCTTTTTAGAAAATGAATAAACTTATAATAAGCTCTTGCAACCATAGCTCAAAAAAAATTCCAGGTCTTTGGATTATTCTCGTAACATGCATCTCTCTGTTCGGTCTATGGCTCTCTGTCCAATGCTCTGCGGCCGGACAAACGACCGACATCGTGCATGAATCTGCGTCCACTGATCCATCGAAGCAATCCGTCTCAGATACCGAAACGGATCAATCAAAGCCTAAAAAAATCACCTGCCTTTCCATTATCTGGGAAGATTATAAGGGCAAAAAGCTATCTTATCCGTCTAAGTTGTTCGTCGATTCTGTAAAGAAGGAAATCTATATTACAGATTCCGGGAACGGCAGAATATTGGTATATACCTACGACTTTTATCCGCTCCTTTGTATTGACAAATTAGATGGCATCGAATCCCCTATCGGACTGGCCGTTGATCCGGAGGGATATCTTTTTGTTGCCCAGTCAGCAGGGTCAAAACAGAAGACAGCAAGGATATCGGTATTAAGCCCTTCATTAAAGTGGAAGAAAGATATTTTTTTTGAGGGGGTTGAAGGCCTGGACAGTTTTAACCCAAAAAACATTGCCATAAACAAGGCCGGTCGGCTTTACGTGGCCGGCAGCAATTTTTGCGGTGTTGTGGTTTTGAATAAGGACGGAACGTTTTCCCATCTCCTGAGCCCTGTTGACAGCCTGGGAACAGGCGAAGAACAAAAAGCCACGATATGCGATATAGAGATAAACAGCTCCGGCAGAATATACCTTTTGAGTGAAGACATGGGTCGTATTTATGTCTATGATGACAAAGAGAACTTCTTGTTTAAATTCGGCACAAAAGGTGGAAGCTCCGGCAAGTTGAGCCGTCCCAGGGGATTGGCTGTGGATGACCTCAGCAAAAGGATCTATGTGATCGACTACATGCGCCATACTGCAAATGCCTATTCGGAAGACGGGCGTTTTTTGTTTGAGTTTGGCGGCAGAGGCTGGGGGAAAGGATGGCTTCAGTACCCGTGCGATATTGCCGTGGATACCTCTGGAAATGTGCTGATCGCAGACACTTTTAACCAGCGCGTGCAGGTACTTAAAATAGAAACGCTTTAACCTAAGTTGAGCGATTTAGGTTTAATCCAGGAAATGTTATGAGTAAAACAATTGTGGTAAAGCCCTTGAAATTTCGTTTGATAATGCTTGTGCTGGCTGCGGTTTCTATCCAGGCGTGCATTTTCGAACCCACCTCAATGGACCTCCAATTAGCAAATAAGGGGCAGGTCTTTTTCTATCTTTCGTGTCCCCAGAAACCTACATTTGATATCTCCTTTTCTATTTCGGGCATGAGCCTTATGAACAAGGAGGGAGAGTGGATTGATGTGGCTGTGGATAAGCGCATTCATTCTGCCGGGCTCGCACAAAATCAGATCAAATTGCAGGAATTTTATCTGCCTGCCGGAAAATATGAACGGATAAAATGGACTATTTCTGAGGCAAACCTGAAAAAGGATGGAAAAACCTTCAGCCTGGCCACTCCTCAGCCAGGTGGAAACCATTTCTTCGATATGGAGTTTTCTGTGTTTTCCGGGGAGAGTTTCGCCATTTTTGCAGACTGGAATCCGGAAGAGTCTGTTTTTGATAAATATCTTTTCAAGCCAAAGATGACCTTGCGGAAACAGGGCATAGAGATTAAAAATATTTTACTCTATGTCACGAACTCAGACTCTAACTGCGTTACCGTTATAGAGAGACAGCATGACAGGGTGGTGGCAGCCATCGCGGTAAATCAATCGCCTATGGGAATTGTGGCAAGCCCGGATGGGAACAAGATATATGTAGCCAATTCCGGCTCTAACAACATTTCAGTTATTGATACCGGTTTAAACAGGGTAATCAACACAATTGGCAATTTTGGATATAGCCCTGCCGAGCTCGCCCTGTCCGGTGATGGACTGACACTCTATGCAACTAACCCGATTTCAAACAATATCTCTGTTATAGATACTCTTTCCAATATAGTAACCGGTTGGATATATGTAGGAAACGACCCTGCGGACATCGTAGTCGATCAAGACAGACGCAAGGTCTATGTGGTAAATAAAGCGTCAAATTCCGTGTCGATTGTCAACGTGAAAACCAGCGCTGTGGAAAATACAGTACCAGTCGGGTTTAATCCCACCGGCGTGGCCATTCACCAGGATAAACTATATGTGACCAATGCAGATTCAAACAGTATCTCTGTGATAGACATCCCGTCGTATTTGGTTACAAAAACGATATCTCTGAGTCAAAAACCCACGTGGCTTGTGTCCGGCCTGTCCAAGCGGATCTACGTATCCAGCGCCGACAACGAAGTTTCCTTCATATATCCATCCATGGACATGACTACCAGGAATATATCGGTTGGTGACCTCCCTTCACAGATGGTCGTCGATTCATTTAGAAGAAAACTTTATGTGGTCAATACAATGTCAGAGGATCTATCCGTCATAGATCTTGCAACAAAACGAGTGAAAACAGTCATTCAGGTTGGGAGAAGGCCGCATGGAATTGCCCTGATTGAGGAGTAGATCTGGGCATTGGATGATTTGCGGACTTTACAATTGCGGTAGAGCACGAATTAACGAATTAACGAATTAACGAATCTATGAAATTCTGGGTTGTTATTTTTTTGCTGACACTGGTCTGCTTTCGGGGAGTCTGTACTGGAGATGATATCAGTGGCTCGGCAGACCTTACTTATCTCTCA
>JAYEFW010000060.1:2809-5155 GCA_034658795.1 Thermodesulfobacteriota bacterium | reverse complement strand
AAGCTGTGATGCATAGTTGGAGAAGTTGTTTCGTCTCCGTTCCTTATTGACAAGACAGCTCTTTCAATGTATTCAAATAGTCAAATACCACCCATAGGGGAGGTAGCTTGTTTACATTAGTCATTAAAGGTACCTTGGCGCACTGCTAAGTGTCTAAAATGCCTAAAGTTAAGGTGTCGCTTCGCTCCATTAATTCATAAATTTTAGATTCCTTTAGGTACTTCATACTTTATTAGCGTAGTTTATTTTTTGCCAGGGTTAAAATTAGCTGCGCCGAAGGCGTACCATAACTTTAGGCACTTTAATATACTTTAGCTCACTTTAGGCACTCTTAAATAATTACTGTAACGGTAAAACCTTTTTATGGTACCACTACCAGAGGTAATGGTTTAAACTGATTAATTAAAGAATATTATGGCCGAGTTAATTCCTGTACTAAATGAAGATGAAATTAAAAAGATGGTTGCTGATGTTGCGCAAAAAATATCAGATGACTATAAAAACAGCGAATTGGTTCTTATTGGGGTTTTAAAAGGTGCATTTGTATTTATGGCCGATCTAATACGAAAAATCACTATTCCGGTTAAAATTGATTTTGTCGGTATTTCCAGCTATGGTTCAAATACTGTTTCATCCGGAAAAATAAATTTAACAAGGGATATTGAAACCAATATTAAAAATAAAGATGTTCTAATTGTTGAGGATATAGTTGATACTGGTTTAACTTTAAAATATCTCATTGATTATCTAAAATCTTTTGATCCAAAGAGTGTCAAGATTTGCGCCCTGCTTGATAAACATGAACGCCGTGAGACGGAGATTGAGGTTGCTTACCCGTGCCACAGGATAGAAGAAGGCTTCATTGTAGGTTATGGGATTGATTATGCCGAAGATTACAGGAATCTTCCTGCAATCTACCACTTAAACCAGTGAGAACATATTATGATTATTACATGTAATAAATGTGATACACGTTTCAACATAGATGAAAGCCTTCTGAAACAGACAGGTTCAAAAGTTAGATGTTCAACATGTAAAAATGTTTTTTTAGCATACCCTTCTTCACTCTCTGAGGAATTAGACAAGTCAAGTGAAGTCGAGACAGAACTTGAAGCCCGAATTACTGATGAGGAAATAGAATCGGGCATACAGTATAAAGCTGAAGAAGAATCAGAAGGTATTGAGCTTGCGATGGATGAGGCTTTTGAAGAAAATACCAAAGTCGAAGAGAAGCCTGAAGAATCCGAACTTGACCTGGAACTTGATCTGGAGCCCGAGATTAATGAAACACCGACTGTAACCGAATCTGAATTAGAGCTTGAATTAGATGATAAAAACAGCTCTGAAATAAGTGCGGGAGAAGAATTAGAAGGTATTGAGCTTGCGATGGATGAGGCTTTTGAAGAAAATGCCAAAGTCGAAGAGAAACCTGAAGAAGCCGGCCTTGAACTTGAGCTTGATCTGGAGCCCGAGATTGATGAAACACAAGCTGAAACCGAAGCTGAATTAGAGCTTGAATTAGATGATAAAACAGACAGCGAAATAAGTACAAAAGAGGAGCCGGAAGGGATTGAGCCGGATGAAATTGAGATAGCCAAAGAGGCTGAAACAAAAATTGAAGAAAGTAAACAGGAAGATATAGATAAAGATAAAACCCCTGGGGAAGATACTGCTGAAAAAATAGAGAAGGAAGAAGAATCTTCAAAAACATTTAATATGGGGGTTATGCCCGATGAACAAGAGGCTGAAAAAACGATAGAACCCATTGATAAGGCAGAAAAAGAAGCATTAACTGAAAAAAGTGAGCCGCCAAAGGTTGCTGCAAATAAAAGGATAAGCATGCCTGTCCTTTTATTGTTGCTTGCAACACTCTTAATTAGTGGCGCCTACGGTGCATATAAGCTGCTCGACAGCGTCGGAATAAATATCCCCTTTGTCCGTGACTTGTTAAAACCTGAAATTCAGGATGCCGGAAATCTTAAAATTCACACTTTTGATATAAACAATAAATTTGTAGAAAACTCAAAGATCGGAAAACTTCTTGTAATTACGGGCAAAGCAAAAAATGGATATTCCGATGCCCGCAGTTATATAAGCATAACCGGCATACTCTATACAAAGGGAAAGATACTTTCAAAAACAAAAACAGTTTACTGCGGCACGATACTGTCTGAACTTGAGCTTCAGAATATGGATCTTGACGCTATAAACAACAGGCTTTCGAACCGCTTCGGCGATAATAAATCTAATATTAAGGTTAAAGCGGAAGCAATCATATCATTTATGGTAGTATTTGCCGATCTTCCGGAAAATCTGGATGAATTTACGATTGAAGTAGCCGGATCT
>JAYEFW010000060.1:0-2709 GCA_034658795.1 Thermodesulfobacteriota bacterium | reverse complement strand
TAAAATTTGTTTTCGACTTGACTTAACACAGTTGAGTTGTTAGAGAAGCCATTGTCAAAATTATGGCGATGTAGCTCAGTCGGTTAGAGCATACGGCTCATATCCGTAGTGTCCGGGGTTCAACTCCCTGCATCGCCACCAGCTTAAACCTAAATTGAGCGATTTTTTACTCGACCTGTACTAATCTCTTGCGCATCAAGGGTTTGCGAAAAGTCTCAACATATCCATTGGTATGCCTACGCTTTTCGCGAACATTGCTGCATCAAAATCTTAGCACATTTCTTCGCAAAAAATCGCTCAACTTAGGTTTGAGTAAGGCCTCTCTGGTAGAATTCAGAGAGGCCTTTTTTTATTGCTTGAAAATATATCATAAATTGTATTATATTAAGTTTTTAATAAAAATTCACCACGGAAGGGCACGGAGTTTCACTGAAAATTGTAAACAACAAGTAAGTTAGGGCCTGTCCGAAAAGTATTTTTTCTTAATACTGGCAATAGGTTAAGCTTATTTACCGATGTGAAGATTTGAGCTATAAAATCTTCGGTGCAGCACGGGAAGTATATAAACATCTTGGTTATGGTTATAATGTTGAGAAGGGTATTTTGATAATTCAGTGTAATTTAAGTGAAAATCCGTGGTGGACTATTACTATTATATTTATTTGAACTGCGATCTGCCATGATAACCGGTTTTGAAAAAATTGTTGAAGAACGCATCCGGCAAGCTCAGAAAAAAGGTGAATTTGATAATCTGCCCGGCTCCGGCAAGCCTCTTAAATTTGAAGATGACTGTTATATTATGCAAGAACTCCGTCTCGCCTATAAGATATTGAAAAATGCGGATTGTATTCCACCGGAAATAGAATTAAAAAAAGAAATAAATCGCATGGAAGATCTATTAATCAAAATGGATGATACTGCTGAAAAATATCGCACAATAAAAAAATTAAATTTCTTGATAATGAAGTTGAATTCACTTCGAAACACATCAATAACACATGAAATACCTCAGCGATATGTGTCAGACCTAATAGAACATATAGGTCCAAACCCTTAAAATTTTATAAATTAGGTCGTAACCGTTCACGGCTTGAAACTTGAAATTGGGAAGAACAGTACAAAAGCATAAAGGCCAAATTTCTAATTTCTGATTTCAATGTTCCGTGAACACTTACATTAGGTTTTTTATTATTACTTATGTTTTTTAAGAAAAAGAAAAAAAATGAGAACAGCCTCTTTAAAGGAGTTATGACAGCCTACTTAATTGTTGTACTCCATGTTCTTTTAATTGCAGGTGTAGGGCTACTGGTAATTTTTTTCCAGGGCATTATCAATTATATGCCATGGATACTTCTTGGAGGTTCAGCCCTTATCATTGCTACTGTTTACCTCTTTTACATACGCATTAAAAAACAAGGAATGACTCTTCGCGAAACTCTCAAATCTCCTATGTTTCAAGGCAGATCTGTCGAGGTAAGCTTATTGGGAGGCTTGGCATCTGTTAAGATCGGCGGCGGGTCCGGTGGTACGCCGGCACTGGAGAATAATTCATCAACTCAATATCTGCAATTAGAAGACCCTGCTTCCATCCGTCTGAAAGAACTCGCCCAACTTGCTAATTTACTTGAAAAGAATCTTATTACACTTGATGAATACAATGCATTCAAACAGCAAATCCTAAAGACTTCAGGAAACACCGATTTGAAACTCGTTAAATCTATTTGATCTGATATGAAAAAGCTAACCATTGCCCTTCTATCCGGCGGCGCATCTTCTGAACGAGAGGTCTCTCTGAAAAGCGGCGACCAGGTCTATGAAGCGCTTGACAAGGAAAAATACAAAGTCATCCGTTACGATCCTAAAACAGAAATAAACCGTCTGGTTGCAGATGCACCTGAGATTGATGCCTGCCTTATAATACTTCACGGACCTTTTGGAGAAGACGGGACGGTACAGGGACTTCTTGATCTGCTTGGCATTCCATATCAGGGAACCGGAGTGCTTGGCAGTGCTCTTGCAATGAACAAAATTGCTGCAAAAAAGCTTTATGAAAAAGCAGGGCTGCCTGTACCGCCTTATATTGCTATTAATCGTGATGAAGAAATTGATCCTGAAAAAATTGCTGATCAGTTTGGACTGCCCCTGGTAGTTAAGCCGGTTCAAGGCGGTTCAAGTATCGGCATGTCTATTGTAAAATCAACAGAAGCCCTGAAACATGCCGTTGATATTGCTTTTGAACAGGATAATTCAATCCTGATCGAAACATATATTAAAGGCATAGAAATTACAGGAAGCATTATAGGTAACGAAAAACCGGAAGCCCTTCCTGTTGTTGAAATTATTCCCGGCAAAGAGCATGAATTTTTTGACTACGAGGCAAAATATACCGCTGGTTTAACCCGGGAAATATGTCCCGCCCGCATTAATGAAAATCTTACGAAAAAAGCCCAGGAATATGCGAAGACCGCCCATTCGGCTCTATTTTGTAAAGGCTATAGCAGAACTGATATGATTCTAAAAAATAACGATATATACGTACTTGAAACCAATACAATTCCCGGCATGACTCCAACAAGTCTTTTACCTCTTGCTGCAGCAACCGCCGGTATTTCCTTTAGTGAACTTCTTGATACACTGATTGAACTTAGCATTTCCTGACGGTAATTCATGATCATAAAAGGCAACAGAGAATTAAAAAATCATTATCAT
>JAYEFW010000059.1:8910-19006 GCA_034658795.1 Thermodesulfobacteriota bacterium | reverse complement strand
GTTATTCCTTTCTTTGGGGAAGGGAATTGCTCCAAAGCATAACAGGGAATGCCTCTTAGTTCATTAAGCAGCCGGATTCCTGTAATACCCATTTTTTTCTTTATAAACTTGTCATCAGCATCACGAAGTTGCAGGGCATTATGGATGCCATATTTTTTCAGAAAACTGGAATAACTGTGTCCTATACCCCAGACATCTCCAACATCTGTTATCTCTAGCGCTCTGTTTAGATAAGGAGTAGCGGTTAAGTTCAAAACACCCTCTGCCTTTACAGATTTTTTAGCGATCTTGTTTGCGATTTTGGCAAGAGTTTTGGTTTCGGCAATGCCGATAGAAACAGGAATACCTGTCCATTGTTTTATTGTAGAGCGTATTTTGTGCCCATAATCAGTCAAATCATATCGTTTAAATTGAGACAGGTCCAGGAATGCTTCATCAATGGAATAAATTTCAATATCAGGGGTAAATTTGGAAAGGGTGTTCATTATTCTTTGTGACATGTCGGAATAAAGAGCATAGTTGGATGAAAAAACCTGAACTCCATGAGTTTTAATTAAGCTGCTGATTTGAAATACAGGGACACCCATTTTGATGCCAAAAGCCTTGGCTTCGTTTGACCTGGCAACAATACAGCCGTCATTATTGGAAAGCACTACAACAGGCTTTCCGGCAAGCCTTGGATTAAAAACACGCTCACAGGAGACATAAAAATTATTGCAATCTACAATGGCAAGGGCAGGAGGCATAAATCATTACCTAACAAATGTTAAAGAGGATGGATTGCGTTTGTTACTACACCCCAGATCTCGAAATTCGTTTCTTCTTCAATCTGCATGGGTTTGTAGTTTTCATTTTCAGGCATCAAAAAAATCTTGCCTTTTATCATACGAATTCTTTTTACTGTCAGATCCCCGTTAAGTACGGCGATTACGACCTTTTTGTCGGCAGGTTCGATAGCGCGATCTACGATCAAGATATCTCCGGGATGTATTCCAGTATCGACCATGGAATCACCTGCGACCCTCACAAAAAATGTTGCGGCAGGATGCTTAATAAGGTGTTTGTTCAGGTCAAGCTCGCCTTCAATATAATCTTCCGCAGGGGATGGGAAACCTGCTTCAACCGGAACCATAAACAAAGGGCGTTTGCATTCGGTTGTTTGGTCAGGATAATATATGGCATCTATATTTGCAGGCATATTGTCACTTCTAAAAAAACGAAATTAGTTTACAAAATTTATAATAGCGCATTTTCGGATAAAACTATAGTAAAAATATTGTTTTTTTCTGACACGCCGGCAGGCTTTTCGATTGCAGTACTTTTGGTTTCTTACGCGAGGATTATTGCAGAAGAAGAATAATATCTGAGAATGAAGTATATTCAAAACTCGCAACACAATGACACCAATGATTGCGCCCTGTATTATCCTCTTGTCAAATGTCTGTATTTGATCCGATGGGGCTGTTCAGCGGCCTTTCCAAGCCTCTTTTTCCTGTCTGCTTCATAATCTGAATAATTGCCTTCAAACCACATGACAGTACTGTCTCCCTCAAAAGCAAGAATATGGGTGGCGATGCGATCGAGAAACCAGCGATCATGAGTGATAACAACCGCGCAGCCTCCAAAATGTTCCAACGCTTCTTCAAGGGCACGCATTGTATTCACATCAAGATCATTTGTAGGTTCGTCTAAAAGCAACACATTGGCGCCCTCTTTGAGCATACACGCAAGATGGACTCTATTACGCTCGCCGCCTGAAATCATGTTTACCTTTTTCTGTTGGTCTGATCCCGGGAAATTAAAACGGGCAACATAGGCCCTTGAGTTCACTTCTATTTTCCCAAGCTCAACCATATCCCTGCCCCCGGAAATCACTTCCCATATTGTCTTGTCGGGTTTAAGAATATCGCGTTCCTGATCAACGCAAGCGAGTTTAACAGTGTCCCCGATGTTAATGATCCCGGAATCAGGTTTTTCCAAACCGGTTATAATTTTAAAGAGTGTTGTTTTGCCTGCGCCGTTAGGACCGACAACGCCGACAATACCTCCCGCAGGTAAAGCAAATGTCATTCCCTCAAAGAGAAGACGATTGCCATATGCTTTGCTCAGATTTTCTGCTTGAATAACTACCTTTCCAAGACGTGGTCCTGGTGGAATATATATTTCAAGATCTTTGGCCCCTTTTTCATAGTTCTGGCTTAAGAGAGTTTCATAAGCATTAATGCGTGCCTTTCCCTTTGCCTGGCGGCCTTTTGGTGACATGTTGATCCATTCTAATTCCCGCTGCAAGGTCTTCTGCCGGTTTGATTCTGATTTTTCTTCCTGATTAAGCTGTAATTGTTTCTGTTCAAGCCATGAAGAATAGTTGCCTTTCCACGGGATGCCGTGTCCTCGATCGAGCTCTAAAATCCAACCCGATACATTATCCAAAAAATAACGATCATGCGTGACGGCAATCACCGTACCTTTATACTGCTGAAGATGATGTTCGAGCCAGGCGACAGTTTCGGCATCCAGATGATTTGTCGGTTCATCCAATAGCAGGATATCCGGCTTCTGCAATAAAAGTCTGCATAGTGCCACACGTCTTTTTTCACCACCGGAAATAACATTAACTGGAGTATCTCCCGGAGGGCAGCGTAGCGCATCCATTGCCATTTCTAAACGCGCATCAATATCCCAGGCATCAAGATGATCGATTTTTTCCTGCAATTCGCCCTGGCGCTCAATAAGTTGATTCATTTCATCGTCAGACATGGGCTCAGCAAATTTTTCACTGATTTTATTGTATTCCTCAACAATATCTACAACCTCCAGCAGGCCTTCTTCAACTACAGCTTTTACGGTTTTATCTGAATCAAGCAAAGGTTCCTGCTCAAGAAACCCTAAAGTGTATCCTGGGGAAAGTACGGCTTTTCCGTCATATTCCTGATCAATACCCGCCATAATACGTAAAAGAGAACTTTTCCCTGCGGCATTTAATCCTAAGACGCCAATTTTGGCACCAAAAAAATAGGAAAGGGATATGTCTTTTAGCACAGGTTTGTTCTGGTACGCCTTGCTGACTTTCATCATTGTATAAATAATTTTTTCTTGTTCGTTACTCATTGGAAGTCTCTTTCAATTTGTGAAACTAATTCTTTTTATTTACCCCTCCACGTGTCCTATGCTTGTCCTTTTCAAGCCCACTCATCGCTTTAGCGCCTATTAGTTTTTGGACCCCTGCTATTCCTGGCCATGGACCGCTTGGAGCACTTGGTAATTCTCTTCTTTAATCCTCTCACATCCCGGGCCACTGATAGTGCTTTTACCACCGGACACCGCCTGAACAGTTATTTGTGTGCTGATTCGTTCCTTTAATGCTGACACATGAGAAATGATGCCGATCAGTTTACCATCCTGTTGGAGCCCGGAAAGGGTTTCCAGGGCGGTTTCCAATGCATCTTCATCCAGGCTGCCAAAGCCCTCATCAAGAAACAGGGAATCTACACGGACTTTGCGACTGGCCATTTTTGACAACCCAAGAGCCAATGACAGGCTGACAATAAAGCTCTCTCCACCGGAAAGATTTTTGGTGGATCTGATTTCACCGGCCTGATAATTATCAACAACATTCAGCTCTAGTGGTTGATCTTCGTCCCGAACCAGCAGGTAGCGGTCGGTCATTTTTTCAAGCTGCCTGTTGGCATGAGACACCATCAATTCAAAGGTGAGTCCCTGAGCAAAGTTTCTGTATTTCTTTCCATCAGCAGAGCCGATTAATGAATGCAGCGCATCCCATCTTGTGCATTCTGTTTTCTGTGCTTCGATTAACACTTGTTTCCGTTGATGTTTGGATTTCGCATCCGTGTTGTCTGTGAGTTTTTGCTTTATGGCTCCAATTTCCTCACCAAGTTTTTTTAGGGATTCCTGGGTTGCAGCCTGTTCATTTTTCAGATCATCCAGCAGAGCTTCGGTAATCTTTTTGTCTATTTCCTGAGATAAACGGGTTTCCCTGTCTTTTTTCCGTGTTGCAATGTCAGCCTGTTTGTCGTCGAACTTTTTAGCTCGCTGACTCAATTTATTTCTTTCATCGGCGGAAAGTCGGTATGAAATAAATGTCGGCTCATCCTCAAAACCGGCTTTTTTGCAGATAATCTTAAAAGAGGTTTCAATGCCGTCCAGCTCCGGCTTACTCTTGGCCGTGCTTTCTTTTAATGCGGTAATGCGGGTCTTTAAATCATTCAACTGCTGCATGACCTGATCCCGGCTATCTCTTGCCGCTTTTTCAAACTTCTCAGCTTCGGTAATCAAGCCTTCCAGCCAGGTTTCTTCTGTATCCGGATTTTTCTGACCATATAGCCCCTTACGTTCAGCAGTCAGCTTATCGAGATCCTTTTTGTGTGCGTTAAGCACACCTTGTTTTTCCTTCAACGTTTCACTGAGTGTTTGCATGATGCCATCAAGACTTTTTATCTCAGCCGCAAGTTCACCGGTTTGTTTTTCGATTTCAGCTTTTTGTTTTTGATGCTCCTGCCAGTTTTTCTGTCTAACAGCAAGAGCTTCTGAAATAGAATCCAAATTCTTATCCGAGATCTCTTTCACACCAAATGGTTCCAGCTTTGAGATAACTTTACTTTTCAATTCAGCGTATTTACCCGCTGCCGACTGTAATTCTTTTTCAGAGCGCAGGGCATTTGCCTGAGCTGCATCTTTCTTGTGCTGAGTCTGAACAAGCTGTTTTTCTGCTTCAGTTAACGTCGAGGCCGCTTCTTTTTCTTTGGATTCATGTTCCTTCAGCTCCCTTTCCAGATGTTCTGCTTTCTGAATCAGGCTGGATAGTTTATTGATTTTTTTCTCGGTTTCATCAATTTCAGGAACATTACCTTCGGCAAAGGGGTGGTGCGGAGATCCGCATAACGGACATGGCTTGTCATCCTCCAATTTTGCACGTTCAGATTTAAGATCCGCAATCTTTCTCAAGTAGGCCATTTCACGCAAAAGACTGTTATGTTCGGCCCGGTACTCCCGAAGCAGGCGATCACCCAAAAATTCTGAAATGGAGCCCTGTGTTTGTGACACCTGCTTTTTTGCGATATCATGATTCTCTTTGAGGGTACTGCATAGCGCCACTTGCTTCGAATGCAGGGCTGTATCCGTTTCAAACTGTTTTTTCAGTTTTGAAACCTGGGTGCTTATTGCTGAAACATTTGTTGCTGCTGCCTGAAAGTTTTTGATCTGCTCATTTATTCCTGTCAGTTCAGTAACCAGCACTACATCATGAGCATTGGAAGACAGATAATCTTCAATCCTGGAAAGTTCTTTGCCCGCAGTTTCTTGATTGGATTCAAACTTTTGTCGGCGCTTTTTATTTTTAGAAAGCTGCGTTTTAATCTTCCGGCAATCTGACTCAGCGGTTTTTAAAGTAGACTGTTTCTCTGTAATATGAAGGTCAAGTGCTCGAACTTTTTTAATCAATTCAAGTTCGCTTTTTTGTTTGTTTTTAACTTTAGTTACAGCTTCTTCAGCCTTCTTAAGGTCTATTTCTTTTAACCCCAGCGTTTTTTCCTGGCCAGGGAGCTGAGTCTTCGAATTTGCCAAAGTCTCAAGATCAAGCTTCTGCTGCTGTCTTTTCGATGACAGGGTGGCAAATTCACTGTCCAGTTCTGCGGCTTTAAGAGCTTTCTGCAATCTTGCCCTGTCGGCCTCAAAGGCCTTCAAATCATTCGACAGAGACTCTGATTCTTTATCTATTGCGGAAAGCTCGCTTTCTATCGCATCAATCCCGGTAAGCCATAGAATGGATTTCCCTATCGCTTCATTTTTAGAGCCAAATTCCTTTTCAATATTATGCTTGCAGAAAAGTTCCTGATTTAATGCAGCCTCTTCTTCATCGCTTAAAATGACCATCCCGCCGGTTTCTGCCTGCAGTAGTTCAAGTTTTGCATGTTCGTCACGGTGGCGTTCGTGAACACGTTTTGAAATTTCACTGTAAATCTCTGTGCCGGTGATTTGTTCAAGAATTGGAGCTCTTTCGTCCGGCGCTGCCTGAAGAAATGCCGCAAACCCTCCCTGAGCAAGCAGCATGGAACGAGTGAAACGATCAAAATCCATTCCGGTTCGAGCTTCAATGGCATCTGCCACTTCCCGTTTTTTTGACTCCAATATCCGGCCGCTGACAGCATCCGAAATCTCATGTTTTGAGTCGATAAGGTTGCCATCGGCCTTTTTACGGGCTTTGTGCTGGCTCCAATGGCATCGAAATTGACCAGCCTGCGTTTCAAAGGTCACTTCAGCAAAACACTCACCGGTCTGCCGGGACATAATCTCATTGCCGCTTTTGTTAATCGACTTTAATCGCGGTGTTCTGCCGTAAAGGGCAAGACAGATGGCATCAAGAATAGTGGACTTGCCCGCGCCGGTAGAGCCTGTAATTGCAAAGATTCCATCAGAAACGTACTCGGGCGTCATGAAGTCTATGGACCACTCACCGCTAAGTGAATTGAGGTTTTTAAATCGCAGATTCAGTATTTTCATAGATCCACTCCCGTCATGTTATCCGCAAATGACACAGATTCACGCAGATTATAAACAAGTTTTTCATAAGGAATATTTAAATGCTGAAATTCCAGCTCCAACGCCTCCTGATAAACAGCTTCCTTAACTCGAATATCTTTATCTGAATCCATCTGAGGAATCTGCGGATCACTCTTCATTCAGATCTTCCTCTTGCATCCCCTGAATCGTTTCTTTGTACGACTGAATCAGCGCAGGACGTTCATCCTCCAGCACCTCATAAGTATCCAGACAACGGATAAAAACATCGTTTACACCCAGGTCGTCGAGCGTCTCATTTTCGCAGGTTCGACCTATTACCCGTTCAACGACACGCTTGTTTTTTATCCGGCGGATCTCCATTGCGGTATTGGCAATAGCTTCGTCAATAAGCTCCCGCAGATTACCGGCGATCTCCGTCCCGGTGTATTCAATTTCCAGCCATACATCACTTGCCTGGGATTTCAGTTCATGGATTCTTTCTGTAATCTCATCAATTTCGCCGGATATTCTTTCCATGGCCTGAAAGCAGGGAACTGGGTGAACGATAATTTTTGGTTGAGGATTATTTGAAAATTCTACAATCACAACGCTTTTTTCCTGATAGGCTTCTCCATAACCTATTGGAATAGGCGATCCGGAGTAACGAATATACTCTGCTGCACCAACCTTCTGAGGAACGTGCAGGTGCCCCAGCGCCAAATAGTTTATACAAGCCGGAAAAATATCTTTATCAACATGTGCCAGTGAACCGACATAAAGCTCTCTTACCCCATCACCATCTACTGTTTTGCCGCCGGCAGTAAAAAGATGTCCCATTCCAATGATGGGAACAGACAAGGTCTGATTTGTTTGCTTATATTCCTTCTGTTTTTTTTCAGCAATCATGCAAACACCAGCATAATGCATTTGCAAACCTTCAATGAGTTTGGTGTTCTTGTCTTCTATGCTTTCACCGGCTTCAACAATGCGGATATCCCGATCCCGCAAGTAAGGAACAGCACACACAATAGCCTCGGGGATGTCTGAATTCCCGGTAAGAGTAATGACCTCATCTTCCGGGTTATCTGTGATCGAACCAACCACATGGACATTCAGAGCCCTCAGGAGTTCTTTAGGAGCATTCAAAAAAGAAGGTGAATCATGGTTGCCCGCAATTACCACTATATGGCGGCAACAGGACGCAGACACTTTGCAAAGAAAGCGGTAATAAAGTTCCTGCGCACGGTTACTCGGTGTGCTGGCATCAAAAACATCGCCAGCAACTAGCAGCGCATCGACACTTTCAGTCTGTATGAATTCTGCCAGCCAGTCTAAAAATGCCGAAAACTCATCGTATCGCTTCCGGCCATATAGAGATCGGCCAATGTGCCAATCTGATGTATGAAGAATTTTCATGAAAGTAACTTTATGATTTTTTCTTTCTTGTTTCTGTGAGAATATACTTTTGATGAGGACTTCCTGGTTTATCCGGTATTGTTAAAGCTAATTTGATAGCCTCGTTTTTCTATTGTCCTCTGCCTTGTTTTCCAGCAATCTCTTTATCTCACGATCAAAATCTGATTCAAACAGTTTATCTTGTATGGGACGATATTTTTCAAATTCACTCTCAGCAAAAGATTTTGCAACTTCTGCGGTTACTTTCCCAAAATCTTCTAAAACCTCTTTATTGTTAAATTGCAAAAAAGCATTTAATTTTGTAGCCCAATCTTTCATTGTCATTGGAATGCCGTTTTCGGCTTGGTCTTCGGCATAATCTAAATACATTGTAACAATGCGATTTAATGCTTTTATCTCTTTTTCATTCAAATAATTCTTACCAACTACAACATCAGATTTTATAATTTTACCGTTTGGCGCTTTTTTCCATGTTGTAAGTCCCATATAATCTTTTTTGTGATTTGCCCGGTTTACAATTAGCTCTGCGGCTGTTTGTCCGTGAACGGCGAAATGTAATTTGTTTTGAACATTCGCAAAAAAATCTTTTGTTATTGGATTTTTTAAATCATAGTCTATTGCAGTAGAATAAATGTCGGTGATTTGTTGATAAAAATTTCTTTCACTTTCTCTGATATCTCTAATTTCAAGGATTAAATCTTTAAAATATTGTTTACTTAAATATGCACCATTTTTAAGTCTAATGCTATCAAGCACATATCCACGGATAGCAAAGTCTTTTAATACTTGTGTTGCCCATCTCCTAAAACTGGTTGCCTGTTCTGAATTTATTCTATATCCAAGAGAAATTATTACCTCTAAATTATAATGCTTTGTACTATAATTTTTACCATCACCAGCAGTTATTAGGAATTTCCTAATAACTGAATTTTCATCAAGCTCTTCTTTACTAAAGATACTTTTTAAGTGTTCATTTATTGTTGGTATTTTTACATTAAAAAGTTTTGCAATAAGTTTTTGAGTCAGCCACACATTTTCATCTTCTACTCGCACTTCTATGCCATCCGAATTTGCTTGAGATGTAAATATCAAAAACTCTGCTGTTGAATTTCTAATTGTTAATCTATTCTTTTTCATTTATAATTCACCATTCATAATTATAAAATCGTAATGACAGTTTCAGGTGAAAGCCGTTTAAAACGTTCTGCGAGATTGATTCTATCTTTATCAAATGAGTGTTCTATTGCACCGTTTACATATTCAAATTTAAATGTATTGTTTTTCCCGGATTTGTTTTGTCCATCCTGATTCGCCACAATAATATTTTCTGAATCAGTAGAAACAACCAGATTCGGATTATGAGAGACTATAATAATCTGTCGTGTAGATTTTTTGGTTTTGATAAAGCCATTCAGTTCTTGATAAACGGTTCTATTATCGAGGTTATCTTCCGGCTGGTCAATTAGGATTGGGTTTTTAGATTTACTAAGATGTAAAAAAAGCTGGAAAAGGATTATACCTCTTTTACCGGGTGACATTTTTATTAAATCATCGCCGTCTTGAAGTAAGTTGCAATCAATAAAAAAATAATCATCTAGCAAAGATAGCATGGCGTGTTTTTCATCAAATCCGGAATTAAAACTGATTTCACAGGATGTTATTTTATCAATCATAATATTAATGTTTCCTAAATGCTTTTCTTGTTCATATCCATAGTCGTTTTCAGCATTAAAGAAAGTCCCGAATTGTTGGTCCAGCGACCTTTTTTTATTTATTTTCTTAACAAGTGTCAGAAAGTCGAAAATATAAGGGTCTTTTAGGGCTTGGCGCGCCTGGTCGGATTGGGGATCGGGCAGGCATTTTTCAAAATTGGTCACTGCCGCGCCCTGCCTCTTGTGGGCATTGCTCTTAATCATCAGCCCCAGCACATTCCGGCTCCATCCCTGTTCGATGGTCTGACGCATGTACCAGAGCCGGGCAGGCAAGTCTTTTATTTTTTCCATGAGCAGGATGTGGTGTCCCCAAGGGATTTTTGCAACGAGTTGCAAATTTTCAGAAAAATCACTGGCTGGTAATTGTGCCACAGCTTGTGGCACTTTTTTAACGTTGTCGTTTTCAGCCGATGGTAATTGTGCCACAGCTTGTGGCCCATTTGCTGACAGCA
>JAYEFW010000059.1:4952-8810 GCA_034658795.1 Thermodesulfobacteriota bacterium | reverse complement strand
AAAAACAAAATCATTCGGGTGTTTTGATTGGGGAGACAGCGTCTCCCCTGTTTGGAGCAAAGCAAGTTCTTTCAACTTGGAATAAGGGGTCGGAATAAGGGCTCACTCCATTTTAGCGGAAAGAAATAGGGATTGACCGAGGATTTTGAAAAACTTCTGATATATATAAGGGTCTTCAACAGCCCTAATATTGTATTGTAAACTTGCCCGCACCAACGATCGGGTTTTTTCCTTTGGGCGTATGGTTACTGTCATACGGATCAGGTCTTTTCGATAATTAAACGGCCCCCAGGTTCTAAAGTTGGTATTGAATATAATCAATTCATCAGTTTTATAAAGATAATACGTCGGATGATTTCCCCAGGAGTTGTCATGATTGAACAATTTTTTACCCGACACGACACCCAGATCCTCATCCAGCACATCGATATCAAAAAAAAGATCCTGCATGGTAGCTACAGCAGCTCGCATGATTTTGACTTTATCCGTGATATCAAACACCCGGGTCTGGATAGACCGCAGTTTGACCTGGCTGTCTTCCGATATCAGGATTTGGCTTTGGGAGCTCCATTGGATAGATGTCCCCCATCGCATAGCACATCCCTGAAACGTCAAACTCATGAACAATACCAAGGCAAAACGAACGAAAGATTTTTTAGATAGTAAAGACAGTTTCATTTTTCTCTGGCGGTTTCAGGTTTTACGAAACATTTTTCACTCTTACAGAGTGTTACTGATCCGTTTTATCCTCTTGTAGCAAACAAGGATCGTTCTACAGCGATGAAAAAGTTCTGATAAATTTTCGGGTCCTCAATAGGTTTGGCATTGAATATGGCATTGACCCGGACTTCGGTCTGCCTTTCCCCCTTGGCCCGGACGGTGACCGTTAATTCCACAAATCCACGTCCACCGGGAGCAAACTTGCCTGCTGTCACCAATCCCATGGGACCATTGGCTCGTTCGATGATAAACCCCAGATCCTGCAAAGAGGCCACCACGCCTCTCAAAACCTTATTCTGATCTTTGACATCAAAAGCCCGGGTCTGAAAACTCCGTATTTTCATTTGGGCATCTGTAAGAGCCAACAAATCTTTAGGTGGTTGTCCCCCTACACAAGCCTGCAAAAAAAAGCTCAAACCTAATACAAATAAACTATAACGGCCGTTCACGGTCATTCTCCTCTCAGATTTTATGGGCTTCGAGAAATACGCTCTTGGACAGTTTTGCGAAAAACTGCTGGTAGATTTTTCCATCGTAAATCATTTCCAGGCGCTGTTGCCCAGGTGGAATGTTCTGGTCACCGCTACTGCCATCCCCCTTCCACACCATTCTATAGAAATGGATACGAACCGAGAAACGGGATGAGTCTGACTCAGATCGGCGGGTTACCAAGGTGGCATTTATCTGTTGGTGCAGATCAACTGGCATAATAATGGCTTTCCCGCCAATAGATCCCAGTAAAAAAATAAAGACTTGCAGTATTTCCTGCCCGTATTCTCGGGCACTCCGTTCCTTGGCCGCCCGAAGCACACCAACCTCAGTCGAACTTTCTTCCACCTGAAAACCCATGTCCAGCAAGACAGCGGCCGAAGCGGACAGCAATTCCTTCTCATTGGAGGTATCAAACATACGGGTTTGCAAAGCCCGATGCTTGGCGCTTTCCGGAGTCAACTTAAAAAAATCCTCTGCTTTGGGCATCGCGACACAGCCCGACAGCAGGCCGCCCAAAATTAGAAAAAGAAGCCACCAGAGCCTTTTCGAGGCATTTTCCTTCCAAGGGGCTTTAGAATTGGGTGTAGTTGTAAGCAAAGTCTCTCACCTTTTTCTGCTCATCAAATTTAATGATAATCGTCAAAGTCTTTTGAGTACTTGTGCTTTCCGCCTGGCGGGTACTGCCTCCCAAGATAATAATACCTCCTCCGAAGGACTTTCGCGTATCCACGCGGTTAGAAGATACCTTATCATATATCCAGACTTCACGGCGTTTTTCATCAGTAGTTACAATATTGGGCGATCCCAATATCGCCGCAACATCAGAAGCCGGCATGCCTTCTTTAATTTCTCCCTGAACTTTACCGACGGTTAAATTAGTCGCATCTGGTCTTGCATTGGTTGGATGGGTCATACACGCGGATAAGGATGACAGAATGAAACCCAACGAGATGATCCACAAAAGTTTACTTTTCATAATACTTCCCCCAAGTCTGAAATTTAAATTGAGTTTGTAAATTTCTGATTTGTCTAATTTTGTTGACCTTTTGAATTGTTATATTGTAAGAATCCATGTAAGTCAACAAAAGACCAGCTAAGGAACGGGGACGAAACAACTTCCCCAAGTAGGCGCATAGATTTGGGGAAGTTGTTTCGTCCCCGTTCCTAATTTAAATTATAATATTTTTGAATACTTCTATGAGTTAAAATGGATTACATCGCCGGCTATATAGGCAGAAAAGCCACAAGCACTACAAACCACATTTCTAACTTATTCGCCTTTACCTACCGAATATTTGTTCTCATATTCCAAAAACCTGAGGCAGGCAGAGCCCTTGTCAGAAGAATTTCTCTTGAGCAGGTTTATTTTACCTGTGTTCAGGCTTTACCTATTATTATTCCGATAGCGCTTGTTTTTGGAAGCATGCTAATCATACAATTTACCAAGGTTTCAGGTCAGTACGATCTTGGTAAAACAATGGTAATGCTGATTGTTAGAGAGCTTGGTCCCGTTATAACAGCATTTTTGGTCATATTAAGATCAGCAACCGCTGTAGCCATAGAAATCAGCTATATGAACATTTTCCATGAAATAGATGCTATTGAAATGGCAGGAATTGACCCGATGCGTATAGTCTGCCTGCCAAGATTAATCGGGATAACTTCAGCTATACTTTGCCTTTTTATAGTTTTTGATCTGGTAGCTATTATCGGAGGTTATTTGATAATCTGGATATTTACATATATACCCATGGGCGACTTTATAACACAAATAGGTAAAGCTATAACCGCCACCGATATTGCCGTTGGAATTATAAAAGCTATATTCTTTGGAATCGCAATTACCGTTACATGCCTTAAACATGGTTTCAGTGTAAAAAGACTTATTTCAGACATACCGGTCGGCACCTCCAAAGCCGCTGTTGAATGTTTTTTTTACTGTCTTGTTATCAATGTTATTATATCGATATTGTTTTACATGTAGAGTACGCAGAAAAAAATGTATTTGATCAATCTTGTTGATTATACTATTGATTTCCCGGAGAGTGATTGTAGCTTTAATAAATTGAATTTTACCCTTTCCCGTGGCGATGCTTTTGCAATAATTGGTGATTCTCCCGATCAAGCACATATGTTTCTTAAGGCACTTGCAATGCTGGTTAAACCTGTATCCGGCGATTTCTACTTTAAAGATAAAAAAGTGGATTTTTCAGACTATCGAAACCTTTTGCCCTGCAAAAAAAAGATAGGCTATATCGCTTCAGATTCAGCAATGATCAGCAATATAACTGTCAGAGAAAATCTTCTTTATACGAGATACTATTTTGAAAATTTACTCTCGCTGCCTTTAGATGAAACAGCGAAAAAATTATGCAAAAACTTTGGCATTTACGACAAACTTGATATTTATCCCGGAAGGCTTAGCAGCGTAGATTTGAGAATCGCCATTGCAATACGCGAGCTTGTCAAGTCTCCTGATTTACTTCTTCTTGAACGTCCTGAAGACTTCATAGGACACACCAACTTCGATCTTTTTACAGAGGTTTTGAGGGATATGGTGTTGACCAAACTTCCTATTGTTTTTATATCTTATGCCAAGGATTTCATTGAAGAGTTTTCCAACAAAAAAATATTTCTCAAAAATGG
>JAYEFW010000059.1:2951-4852 GCA_034658795.1 Thermodesulfobacteriota bacterium | reverse complement strand
ATTTAACGAGAGCTGTATGGAAGTCGATTACAATAAAAAAGAGAAAATAGTCGGAACATTTGTAATAGGTATGGTGGTCATTATACTTGCAATGTTGATTATAATAGGCAGGGGCAAGGACTGGTTTAAAACATATATTACCTATTATACGACATTTGATGAAAGTTATAATCTTAGAGAAAATGCTGCTGTTAAACTATACAAAGCAGATATAGGAAAAGTAAAAAAGATCACACTTGCTGAAGATAAAGTAAAAGTTAAATTAGTTATTCTGGAAGATTATTCATCCAGGATCAGAAGTGATTCCGTTGCGACTGTTGACAGTCCCACTTTTATAGGTTCTGAATACATCGCCATAATACCAGGCACCGCTGAAGCTCCTCTGATTAAAGAAGGCGGTAAAATTCCTTCCAGGGAAAAGAAATCTGTTGATGATATTCTTGCAGAATTTGAGGTGGAAAAAACAGCCAAAATGGTTATTCCCGCAATACAGGATGTTGCAGAAATTGCTCAAATAATGAGAGATCCTAAAGGACCTTTGTTTGCCTCACTTGACAGTTTCAACAGAACGCTTTCTTATTTTGAGAGAGTTGCACGGGATATAGAAGCAGGGAAAGGCACTATCGGGGGAATAATCAGATCCAGGGAGTTGTTGGATAAAATTCTTAGCGATCTTGATAAATTGGGTGAGATCCTTGAAAATATAAATAAAGCTTCTTCAAAGACTCCCGTAGTAATGGATCAGGTACAGGACAACCTTGCGGCAATAAAAAAGATAGGCAATGATGTATCAGAAAGTGTTTCAAGCATTAAAAGGATAGTAAAACAAGTTGAAGAAAATCGTGATATCCCTGAAATTACTCATTCTGTAAAAAATGGAATTAAAGAAATAAGAGATAGTGTAGATGAAATAGATAAAGTTGTTCAATCTATTCAGGAAAATTTCTTGATAAAGTCGAATCTTCCTCCTGAAGAGGAACCGGAGAATATTGATGCCGGGCTCCGGCAGTAGTGATATCAGGGATTAGGGATTAGGGGTCAGATGTCAGGGATCGAAGGAATTTAACACATGTATAATAGTCGAAATATGCCATTGCTATATTTAGGCGTAGCTCTGATTGCATTGTACGGCTGTGTCGGTTGTGTACAAAAGACCAGGATCACTGTGATCAGGCATGCCGAAGTATCCCTTCAAGACATCAGGACGCTGGCTATACTGAAATTTGACGGCATGCATGAAGAGTTGGTTCGAAAAGCACTTTATAATAAAATCATCGAGGTCCAAAATTTAACTAATAAAGTTGATTACATTAGAGTTATAAATATCGGTCAGACCAGGTTTGACAATTTTGATGAGTTGGATGCAGGCGCTGTTATTTCAGGCGGAGTTGTTGCCACTATAAAAGACGTTCATGATACCGAGAAGGTAAAGATACACGATGGAACTGGTGAATATAAGGAAGGCAAGAATGTATTCGGGCAGGAAGCAGAAGTGGAGATTCAACGAACCGTTATAAGAGAAGTCCCCTATGTTATGCGTCAGGCCAACATTATTGTAGATTTTAATATAGTTAACCTGAAAACCAAACAGCGTATTTTTGCTGATAAGGTTTCGGAAAAATATAAAGAAAAGTTCGGTGGAAAAAATGAATATAGAAGTTATTTAGAAAGCAGGATGAGTCAGCTTCCTCCGCAAAATCAAACCCTGGAGGAGCTTTTTGATAAAGTTGCCTCAAGGATTGTTGCAAAAATTTTTACTGCCGAGATTACCAGAATTGTAGAATTTGATAACGGCAGTAATAAATATGCGATGGGCATAGGCGGTAACAAGAAGGTAAAAAAAGGGATTAAATGCGCTAAGAACGGGGAATGGGAAAAGGGCATAGAGATCTGGATGGATG
>JAYEFW010000059.1:0-2851 GCA_034658795.1 Thermodesulfobacteriota bacterium | reverse complement strand
TTTATATGGAGGTTCATAATTTGGCGAAGCTGCTTGTAATTGATAATTATGATTCTTTTACTTACAATCTTGTTCAAATGTTTATGAATTATGATCTTTCTATTGAAGTGTACAGAAGTGACAAAATTTCTCTTGAGGGGGTAAAAGCAATCTGCCCGGATTATGTACTTATCAGCCCCGGACCCAAAGGTCCATCCCATTCAGGAATATCTATCCCGCTGATTAAATTTTTAAACGGCAAAGTACCTGTTTTGGGTGTTTGTCTGGGCATGCAGTGTATTAATGAAGCGTTCGGAGGCAGTACTGTCAGATCTCCTTTGCCGGTACATGGAAAAGTCAGCATGATTTACCATAATAATGATAAGATTTTCAAGGGTCTTCCTTCTCCCTTTGCCGCAGCGAGATATCATTCATTGATGATAAAACTTAATTCAAGAGAACTAATTATAACCTCTCAAACCAGTGATGGTGTTGTTATGGGGCTTTCTCACCATAAACTCCCGATTCACGGGGTACAGTTTCATCCGGAAAGCTTTCTTACAAAGAATGGATTTTTAATAGTTGAAAACTTTCTCAGACTTGGGCCGCTTGCTTATGAAAGCCGTTGAATTTTCAATTGATAAAATAAAAAAAATTGCCGGTGAGATTGATGGTATTTATACTGAAAACATTGAATTAGGCGAATCTTTCCTTGACTTTGCTGCTCGTTTTGCCTCAATGCCCGGCACGGTTATCCTCATGAGCGGAGGAGATAATGACTGTTCAAGACACCATATACTTGGCGCAAAACCCTGGCTGACCTTTACCGGACGCATCAATGAAATAAAAATTAAAGCCGAAGATCATAGCTTTAATTTTAGAGCAGATCCCTTTGATACGCTTCGGAATATCTTAAATGCTTACAAGCCCTATGTTCAGCATTTGCACGGCCATAATATACAATCGCCTTTTGCTGCCGGCATTTTGGGATACCTGTCTTACGATCTTAAAGATTCTCTTGAAAAACTTCCCCGCACTTCTATAGATGATCTTTATCTTCCGCATATATGCTTTTTTGCTCCTTCAATAATAGTTATACATGATCGAAAGGAAGACAGAACATCTCTTTTTATTCCTGAACGCATTGTTTCCGGAAAAAGTGTTTTGCACAAAGACATTGAAGTTTTTAAAAATATACAGGCATCAAAACAACCGCTAATAGAAAGTTTCAGCGGAGATACAGATGGATTTCGATCAAATTTTACAAAATCCAAATACATAAACGCGGTTAAGCAGATAAAAGGATACATTGCATCAGGCCATGTATATCAGGTGAACCTTTCCCAGCGATTTGAAATGAATTTTGAAGGCAGCGCTTTTGGCCTGTTCAAAACACTTTATAATCTTAATCCCGCTCCCTTTTTTTCTTATATAAATGCCGGAGATCATTTTATTGTTTCCACATCACCCGAACGTTTTCTTCTTCAGTCGGGAGACCGGCTTGGAACCAGGCCAATAAAGGGCACAATGCCAAGGGGAGATACTTTAAAAGAGGATAAAAAACTCGGTCTTGAGCTTAAAAACAGCAAAAAGGATGATGCCGAGCTTTCGATGATAGTTGATTTACTGCGTAATGATCTGGGAAAGATATGTAAGGCAGGATCTGTTCGTGTGGTTGAGCACAAAAGACTTGAGGTATACAAGAATGTTTTTCATCTTGTGTCAATTATTGAAGGAGTTTTGGACAAAAATCAAGATGCAGTGGATATTATTAAAGCTGCATTTCCCGGTGGTTCGATAACAGGCTGCCCTAAAATCAGATCAATGGAGATAATAGATGAACTGGAGCCTCACAGACGTCATATATATACAGGTTCCACAGGATATATAAGTTTCCACGACACAATGGACCTTTCTATTGCTATCCGCACAGCCACAATAGTTAATAAAAAAATCATATTTTCAGTCGGAGGAGGTATTGTCTTTGATTCAGATCCCTTTGATGAGTATGATGAAACAATGCATAAGGGCAGAACGCTTATGGAGGTCTTCAAAGGAAAAGAAAAAGTATTAAGCAGCAAAAAATATGTCTGGATTAACGGAAGTATTGAACCCATAGATCTTACGAAGATAAATGTTGCAGATCAGGGGTTTTTATTCGGATATGGTTTTTTTGAAACAATCAGGGTGGATAAAGGAAAACCTCAATACCTTAAAGAGCATATTTCAAGATTTAATCAAACATGGAAACATCTTTTTTTCAAACGAATCCCGGATTTGACCTGGCAGGATATTATATATCAGGTGATTTCCAGTAACGGGCTGCTGGAAGAAACTGCGGCAGTTAAAATTGTTGCGTCAAAAGGAAACAGCGAAAACTCTTCTTTAAATTTTACGCTTATAGTTATGGCCAGGCCATATACTCATCGGCTGGCAGAAAAAAAAGAACTAGGAGTAAAGCTTGTTATTTACCCGAAGCAGCGTCAGACACCCCTTGCTGATTACAAAACCCTGAATTATTTATACTACCTGCTTGCTGGAGAATGGGCGAAAAAAAAGGGGGCTGATGAAGCACTCATATTGAATCCTGATGATACGATCTCTGAAACAAATACAGCAAATATCCTGCTGATCAAGGATAAAACTTTCATAAGACCGGTTTCGCCGCATGTGCTGCCCGGTATCATGGAAAAGGTTGTATGTGAACTTCTTTTAAGTTGGGGTTATATATCAGAAAGCAAAAAGTTATGCCTTGAAGATTTGTTTCTATCTGATCAGGTTATTATCACTAATTCACTTATTGGCGCTCTTCCGGTTCTGAGCATTGACGGGAAAAAACTGAAAAAGTCCACAGACCTTTGGCTGAAAATCA
>JAYEFW010000058.1:12768-19049 GCA_034658795.1 Thermodesulfobacteriota bacterium | reverse complement strand
CGATACAATCATGGTTAAAAGAATAGAAAAGCATCCTGGCAAACTGGTTCTCATGAGCGACAATAAAGATTATGAACCTGTTTACCTGAGTCAGAATGAGATGAACAGCGTTCGCATCATCGGAAAAATCGTATGGATATCGAGAGATGTAAGATAACCTGACAACGGTTTCTCTCAAATATTCAAGGTTGAATTACAGACCCCGCAGACATTGCATGATTTCATAGGGCATGGTGCGGTCTCTTTACCATCCAGGGCTTTCTTATATTCCTGTTTTAGAAAAGACTTTTTTACACCATGATCTATAAAGTCCCAGGGAAGCAATTCATCCAGAGATCGCTCTCTCAGTACGTAAAAATCCGGATTTATCGGTGTTTCTTTAAGCGTTTGCGCCCAGTTTCCATGATTTTTATTAGCTAAAGTCAGAATTTCTGAGACCTTGCGGTCACCGCGTGAAAATATTGCCTGAATATAAGCCCAGCGCGGGATATCCGCATGAACACGGACATTTGCAACTCTTTTCAAACCATGCTTTATCATCTTTATTTTCTTTTTCAAAGTACGTTCATCATCCATTGCAACCCACTGAAAAGGTGTAAAAGGCTTTGGGACAAAAGAATTAACGGTTACAGTTATTCCTCCTATTCTCTTTTTAATCCTGCTCGATTCGAGGAATTGCTGTTTTATTTTTTTGCACAGTTCTATGACGGCTTCTACATCAGCCATTGTTTCTGTTGGAAGACCAATCATGAAATAGAGCTTCAGGTTTGGAATACCGCCAGCCACAATGGCCTCAGCGGCATTAAGTATTTCATCTTCTGTAATGCCTTTGTTGATTACTTTGCGCATACGTTCAGATCCTGCATCAGGAGCAATTGTAGCTGTTTTTACTTTGCTTTGCCTCAGTAAAGATATAAGCTCCGGGCAAAGTGAGTCAGCCCTGAGAGAGCTGAACGATATTCTAATATTCTTATTATCAACATAATCGTAAAGTTCTTTTATACTGGGAAAATCCGATACCGCAGCTCCTACAAGACCGATTTTATCGGTAAGCAAAACTCCCTGGTCCAGACATTTTGCAATAACCTGGAAAGACCTGAATCTCGGAGGCCTGTAAATATATCCGGCACTGCAGAAGCGGCAACCATGGGGACAGCCCCTGCCTGTTTCTATCAAAAATGTGTTATCAAAGGTAGTATGCGGGGTTATTATACTGCTGCAGGTTGACACCTGGGAAAGGTCTTTTATATACGTCCGCCTGATATTGACAGGAACATCAAGTAATGGTTCAAAGGAGCGAATTGTTCCATCTTTATTATAGGTTGTTTCGTAAAATGCAGGAACGTAAGTACCGGGTACTTTGTGCACTATATTTTTTAAAAGAGATCTTCTGCTTGTATTAGCATCAAAACAGCCAATAAATTGGGGAAGCATCAATTCGGCCTCCCCGATCAAAAAACAATCGATAAATGATGAAATAGGTTCAGGGTTTAAAAAGCAGGCAACTCCCCCTGCAATAACAAGGGGATGGGGGGTTCCTCTATCGTTTGAATGCAAGGGGATATCTGCTTTATCTAGAATGGTTAGAATGTTGGGGTAGTCATTCTCAAATGAAATTGAAAAAGCAATAATGTCAAAATTAGAAATCGGCCTCCCTGATTCTATAGTAGTTATTCCGGCCCCGGGCGAACTGTTTTCATCGGGCAGAAAAGATCTTTCACATGCAACATCCTCAATATTGTTTAATAAATGATATACTGTCTGGAAACCAAGACTGGACATCCCAACATGATATTTGTTGGGATATACAAGGGCTATTCGAATACATTCTCTACAACCTTTCCTGATTGTACCGATTTCCGATTCAGCGTATTTTTTATTTGACTTGTCGGTTTTCGATACCATGTGTTTCATAGGATTGTTGATTTGTGCCCCGCTTGGGCGGGATTCGCTCTATTTTTGTTTTTTGTTCCACGAACGTGCCAATCCTGATCTCTGATCCCCGATATTCAGTCTGCCTTTCTTCTTAAAAAGGTAGGAATCTCAAGATCATTGTTGTCAATTACTATTCCCTTGTATCCTCTGTAAGTAGCTCCTGTTGATTCACCCACCGCTTCCTTTTGACGGATAAAAGTCGGCTCATCAAAGTCAAATGCATTCCTCATATCATCAGGAGTAATATCTCTTATTTTTCCCCTGAGTTCATGTTCCATGTACTTATTTTTGTAATTTTTAGGCATTGATGATTCATGCCCCGCACCTATCCCTGTTGCAATAACGGTGACTCTCATCTCATCACCAAGAGACTCATCAACTACAGTTCCCCAGATAATATCGGCATCCTCACCCACCTCTTCATATATCCTATCGGAAGCTTCCGTCATCTCCTCCATTGTTAACTCACTAGTACTTGTTAAGTTCATTAATACACCTTTTGCGCCGGCAATGGAGATATCTTCAAGCAATGGATGGGATATAGCCCTTTCAGCAGCTTCTTTTGCACGGTTAGCACCACTCGCTATACCTGTACCCATTATGGCCATGCCTGCCCTTAACATTGTTGTTCTGACATCCGCAAAATCAAGATTGACCAGACCCGGCATCATAATAAGATCGGTAATTCCCTTGACGGAATGAAGAAGAATTTCATCTGCTTTCTTAAACATATCAACCATCCTTGCATTTTTGGAAGCAATTCCTCTTAATCTGTCGTTGGGTATTATAATTACTGTGTCAGCAACCTCTTTTAATGCAGCAATGCCTTCTTCCGCCTGTTTTGCCCTTTTCTTTCCTTCAAATGAAAAAGGCTTTGTCACTACTGCAACTGTCAGCGCTTTAATTTCTTTACAAATTTCCGCTATAACCGGTGCGGCTCCCGTGCCGGAACCACCGCCGAATCCAGCGGTAATAAAAACCATGTGGCTTTCTTCAAGAGCGCTTTTTATTGCTTCCTTACTTTCAAGTGCGGCTTCTCTCCCGACTTTAGGATCAGCACCAGCGCCAAGTCCTTCTGTAAGCCTTTCTCCAATCTGCAGCTTGAGCTGTGCCTTTGAATTCTCAAGTGCCTGAGCATCCGTGTTTGCCGCAATAAACTTAACCCCCTGCAGATTGGACTCAATCATATTGTTTATTGCATTTCCGCCTGCACCACCTACCCCAATAACCTTGATCTTCGCAGCTTTATCATTATCTATATAAGTAAACATACCCCCCCCTAATAATTAATCTGATAGGTTGATTCCCATCCTAATCGACAATCAAACCTAAATTACATCCCTGAACCATTTCTTCATCCTTGTTGTTACACGGTTGAAAATGTTTTTATCGCGAATTCTGAATTTCTCAGCGGTCTGGTTTTTGGCACCGTATATAACCAGCCCAACGCCGGTAGCATACATGGGGTTATTTACCACATCGACCAGACCACTGATTCCCATAGGTCTACCCAGCCGGGTTGGGAAATTAAAAACTGATTCCGCAACCTCCGTCGCATCACACAAAAGCGCTGAACCGCCTGTCAAAATAATGCCTGACGAAATTAATTTCTCCATCCCAGCTCTAAAAATTTCTCTATTTATCAGTGCGAAAATTTCCTCCATACGAGGTTCCAAAATTTCACCAAGAATTTGTCTGGGAAGCTTTCTGGGCTTTCGCCCTCCCATGCCCGGAACCTCGATAGTTTCTTCGCTGCTGATATTTTTTGCAACGCAAGTTCCATACTTCTTCTTTATCTTCTCCGCTTCTCCAAGCGGTGCGTGCAGTCCAATTGCCAGGTCATTTGTCAGGTTGTTACCCCCTAATGCAAGCACGAAAGTATGTCTGATATTTTTGTTGCAAAATATAGCCAGATCGCTTGTCCCTCCACCGAGGTCAATCAAACCCGCACCCAGCTCCTTTTCTTCTTCGGTCAGCACGGCTTCGCCGGAAGCGAGAGATTCCAGGACAATATCACAGACATCAAGGCCGGAACGGTTTGCACACTTGACAATGTTGTGAGCCGACGCAACAGCTCCGGTCACAATATGAATTTTTGCCTCCAGCCTTACCCCTGCCATACCAACAGGATTTTGAATACCTGCTTCATCATCAACAATGAATTCCTGGGGAATCACATGTATTACTTCCCTGTCCATTGGGATTGCCACAGCTCTTGCAGCATCAATTACTCGCTCAACGTCAAGTTTAGTTATTTCAGAGCCTTTTACCGCTACAATTCCGCGGCTGTTGAAGCCGGTTATATGCCCTCCTGCAATTCCAGCATAAACCGATGAAATTTCGCAGCCGGCCATAAGCTCCGCTTCCTCAACCGCTTTTTTTATAGATTCTACGGTTGATTCAATATTCACCACCACTCCCTTACGAAGCCCGATTGAAGGGTGGGTGCCTATACCGACTATATTGATTTCAGCGCCGGATATTTCACCAACAACAGCACAGATTTTGGTGGTTCCAATATCAAGGCCCACAACAATTTTTTCCTTTCCCTGCATGTCAAACCTCCTTATGATCCCCGGCAGATGACTTATCCTTCACAAGCTTCACAACAATACGATCCACGTGATTCAAATCGATAGAATTGAAATCCGGAAAACTTTCCTTTTTCTTTAGATAAAAGAGCACGCTTTCAAGCCTTTCATACTTGTCTGGATAATTATGATAGCCCAGCTTTATTACTCCTGCTCTATCAAATGCATACAGGGTAAGACCTGTTTGTCTGTCCACCCGGATTTTTCTTATTCTCCCGTTTGGAAGAATGCTGTCAGGCTCCAGGCCAAGGCGTAAAACCTCCATTACTGCATTAAAAGATGTGCTGCGCGGCTCACCGGAAACATTCAGGTCTGAAAATTGAAGTCCGCTGACAATCGGCAGAACATCAGGATCCGATGCAGTCCATTCTTTAAACACTTCTCCATTAACGTTTATCAGGAACCTGCGACCAAGATCTAAAATGGCAAACGGTTCATGCT
Organism: Thermodesulfobacteriota bacterium; assembly: GCA_034658795.1. Classification (GTDB taxonomy): domain Bacteria; phylum Desulfobacterota; class Desulfobacteria; order Desulfobacterales; family ETH-SRB1; genus B13-G4. The sequence continues at coordinate 14,082 of JAYEFW010000058.1, read as the reverse complement.
CCTTAATTCTAATAGTTATTATATCGGGCAGCTCTCTCCTGACCTCAGCCTCAGCTATCCACGAATGCGCCAGTAATCTGTTTCTTATTATTGAAAGATTTACGGAAAGAATATTTATTCTTTTATTTATATTTGCCTGTTCAAGGATCTGCTGTTTTGAAAGCCTATGCGCTCCCCTAACAACTATGTTATCAGTCATGAAATAGTCACATTGTGTAATGAAATCGTGAGCCAGAATAAAAACAAAGCTCATTACAGTTAAAATGGCAGCTACGGTTGCTATCTCAAAACAGACAATAAAGCGCTGTAATATTTTGACACGTTTTTTAGTTGATGTGCCCTTGTAATAGTTTTCCCTTATATGCTTATTGCCCAACAATTTTTATCTCCGGCTCCAGGTTAATGTTGAACCTTTTTGACACCGTTTCCTGAACAAGCTCTATAATGGCCAGTATATCTGAGGCTGATGCTCTGTCCCTGTTAATAATAAAATTGGCATGTTTTAATGAAATTTCTGCTCCACCTATTGACTTGCCTTTAAGTCCGGCCAGATCAATAAGCTCTCCCGCTGTTTTTCCGGACAAAGGGTTTTTAAAAAAGCACCCGGCACTTGGGGAACCGGATGGCTGCCTTTTTTTTCTTGCTTTCAAAATTTCTTCAGCATTTTTTTTAAGTTTCTGTGGGTCTGAAGGATGCAAACAAAAGCAACCTCCCATTATAATGGGCTGCCCTTGATTACCTTCTTTTATTTCATTTTTCAGAGACAGTTTCCTGTATTCAAAGTCCAGATTTTCTTTCATGATTATTTTAGTATGCCCGTCAGGCAGCAAAATTTTTATGGAATCAAGAACGTTTTTTATTGATCCATGGGCGGTTCCGGCATTCATCATTATGCCTCCACCCACCGTGCCGGGAATGCCAATGGCAAAATTCATCCCTTTGAGGCCATTCTTGACGGCAAAAGAGCAAAGAGACTGCATCCTTGCCCCAGCCAGGGCGGTAACAATGATGCCATCTCTTCCCATATCTCTTTTGGTAATGGTCTTTAGACATTTTGTAAGCACAATTACAATTCCGCGTATGCCGCTGTCTTTTACAAGAAGATTTGTCCCGTCTCCGAAAACAAGACAAGTAATATCCTTCTGCCGGCACCACTTGATAAGCTCCACAAGTTCTTCGGGCTTTTCAGGCATGACAAAAGCGTCGGCCGCACCTCCCACCCGCAAAGATGTATGCTTTGACATAGATTCATCAAATCTGACTCTGTTTTTAAACCGGCTTTCAAGCCATATTTTTGAATCAGAATCAAGCATT
>JAYEFW010000058.1:11480-12668 GCA_034658795.1 Thermodesulfobacteriota bacterium | reverse complement strand
TAAAACAGCCTCTTTGAAACTTTCTTTGAACACAGCTTTTTTATGGCCGTGCGTCCTGATGCCCTCACTGAGGGTACAGCCATCTACTCCCTCTATCTTTTCTTCGCCCGCAGGATAAATTGGAAGAACTACAAGTAGATCCGACTGGTAGAATGAGCGCGTAAACTCATTAAAGAGCGCTTTTGTTCTGGTATAGCGGTGCGGCTGAAAAACTGCAATTATACGCCTGTCCGGCCAGCTTTCTCTTACAGCTTTCAGGGTAGCTTTAATCTCTGTTGGGTGATGCCCGTAATCGTCAATAACTGTGATACCCCTTTTTTCTCCTTTGACCTCAAGCCTTCGCTGAACACCTTCAAGAGTTTCCAGGGCGTTCTTGATAATATCAAAGGGAATATCCAGCTCAATTCCAACAGCAATGCTTGCTAAAGAGTTATAGACATTGTGGGTACCGGGAAGATTTAAAGTTATGCTTCCAAGTATATCGCCCATATGATAGATATCAAACCTGCTTTTCTGATTGCTGAACACAATGTCTCTTGCATGAAAGTCAGCCTGGGTGCTCATCCCATAGGTAGTAAAGCGTTTCTTAATCTTCGGGATAAGCTCCTGTATCGGCTCATTATCAAGGCAAAGCACGGCAAGACCATAGAAAGGTATTCTGTCAATGAAACTTAAGAAGACTTCTTTTATGGAAGTTAAGTCTTTATAAAAATCGAGATGCTCTCTGTCTATATTGGTTACTACCGCTATAGTAGGCGACATTTTAAGGAAAGATCCATCACTTTCATCAGCTTCAGCTACTATAAAGTCACCTCTGCCAAGCAGCGCATTTGAGTCTATGCCTTTAAGTTTACCACCGATAACAACTGTAGGATCAAGCCCTCCTTTACTCAGGACCGAAGCAATTATTGAAGTTGTTGATGTTTTCCCATGCGCACCGGCCACAGCCACGCTGTACTTTAACCGCATAAGTTCAGCCAGCATTTCCGCTCTTGGTATTAGAGGAATTGAGACTTTTCTTGCAGCAACGACCTCCGGATTATTTGCACCGATTGCAGATGATGTCACAACAACATCAGCTCCGCTGACCTGCTCCGGGGAATGCCCTTCAAATATTATACCGCCAAGCCTTTTCAAACGCCTTGTAATGTCTGATGACCTTATGTCAGAGCCCGATACCTTATAGCC